>NZ_JAIHAP010000014.1:0-33669 GCF_020054775.1 Thermosipho sp. (in: thermotogales)
GTTTCATCCGTATCGCCTCCTGGTTTTTGTGTGTGGTTAATTATATATTATCAGGAGGCGATATTTTTTCAACCTCTATTTTTCCTTACAGGAATTCTCATTTATGTATTCAATGATTTTCTCAAAAACTGGTGGAATAGGATTAATTTTTATGTTATCTTGAACTGCTTTAATGTCTTTTAAGCCATTTCCAGTAATAAATATTGCTACAGTATCTTCTTTTTTTAGCAAATTCATAGAAATAGCTTTTTTAAAGCCTGCATATGCAGCAGCACCTGCAGGTTCTGCGAAAATACCAGTGTTTTTAGCTAGTTCAAATATTGCGGTTTTGATTTCTTCATCATTAACAGTTAAAAATGTTCCACCACTCTTTTCAACATATTTACAAGCTTTTATTACATCACGAGGCTTTCCAACAGAAATACTATCTGCAATTGTGTTTGGTATTATATCTACAGGAGTGTAAGGTTTTCCATAAGAAAATGTTTTTGCAATTGCATCTGCTCCTTCTGCTTGAATGCCTATTATTTTTGGAATTTTTTGTATAAGATTTAAGTTGTAAAAGTCATAAAAACCTTTGTAAATTGAGCTTATAACTGTTCCATCTCCTGCACTTACGAAGACAATATCTGGAACATTAAAGTCAAGTTGTACAACAAGTTCCATGGCACCCGTCTTTTTGCCTTCAAGAAGGTATGGATTAATAGCAGAATTTCTTGAATACCAATTCAACTTTTTGCCAACTTTTGTAGATATATCAAATGCTTGGTCGTAATTTCCGTCAATAAGAATTATATTTGCTCCAAAAACATGTAACTGTGCAAGTTTTGCAATTGGAATATTTTTAGGAACAAATATATAAGTTTTAAGATCAGTAGGAGCTGAAAGTCCTGCTAGAGAGCTTGCTGCATTGCCAGTTGAGGCACAGTAGATAGTATCATATCCGTATTCATATGCTTTTGAAATTGCAATTGCTGAGGCTCTATCTTTGTAAGAACCAGTGGGATTTGTTCCATCGTATTTAAAGAAGACTTTTTTTATGCCATAATAATTTTTAAATTCATATGTTGGGGTATTACCTACGACTTGTTTGACTTTATATTCTGCAATTGGTAAAATCTTTGAAAATTGTGAAATATCTCCATGTTTGTCAAAATCAGATTTTTTAACATTTATTAAATCGTAATTAAATATTACTTCTAATGTTCCATATCTTTCACCGCATTTGGGACAGGTATAAATATTTGGTTCTGGATCATAAATACTACCACAAGTTATACATTTTAATTTGTACACATTAATCCCTCCTATAGTTTGTTTTAAATTATACTTGATATTTGATGTAATCAAAAAATAACAAAAAATTAAGAATTTTTTTGAATTTTACAATTTTTGAAAATTTTACAGATATTATTAGTGATTTTCGTTTTAAACTTATGATATACTATAAATGTGGAGGTGTTTAGGTATGATAAATAGGCAGCAAGCATGGGAACTTTTAAATGAACATGTTAAGACAAAAAATCTTATAAAACATTGCCTTGCAACAGAGGCGGTTATGAGAGATCTTGCAAATTATTTTGGAGAAGATGAAGAAACTTGGGGAATTGCAGGACTTTTACATGACTTAGATTATGAATATACGAAAAATACTCCTGAAGAGCATGGATTGAAAACAGTAGAATTGCTTGGCGATTTAGTTAGTCAGGAGATTAAAAATGCAATACTTGCCCACAGCGGGAAAAAATCTAGAGATACTTTGATTGAAAAAGCAATTTATGCTGCAGATCCTACAACTGGTTTTATTGTTGCAGCTGCATTGATTAAGCCAGAGAAAAAGCTAGAAGCAATAGATGTTCAATTTTTGTTAAAACGTTTTAAGGAAAAATCTTTTGCAAAAGGTGCAAATAGGGATCAAATGGCAAGCTGTGAGAAATTTGGTCTTTCGCTTGAAAAATTTTATGAAATTGCCTTAAATGCAATGAAGAAGATATCAAAGGAGCTTGGTTTATGATATCAGGTTTGTTTTTTTGGATATTTCCATTTTTTTTAATTTTTTTTGATTTAGCTTTTTCCGATCTTTTTTTATCTTTTATGCTGTTTTTCTTTTTAGAATCTGCTAATAACTTTAGCTTTGAAAAAGCGTTAAGATACGTTGTTTTTCTTTCTTTATATACTATGGTAATATTTAAAGATTTTAATTTAATTAACGTTTTTTTAATATTTTTACTTATATTAATAGAGTCGTATAGAGACTCTTTTTTAAAGATTTGGATTTTACCTTTACTGGAAGCTTTTATTTTTTATTCTTTGTTTTTAATTAATGGAAGTTTGAAAGTATTTATTATTTCAATATTGATTTCTTTGTTGATATATGGCTATTTGATAAAGAGAGGAATAATAAAATTTAAATAGAGGAGGTAATATAATGAAAGTAACTTTACCAGATGGAAGTGAAAAAGAATATAAAGATAAAGTTACGCTTGCACAGATTGCACGAGAGATTAGTGAGGGGTTATTCAGAAATGCAGTCGGAGGAATAGTTAATGGAATGTTGTGGGATCTTGAAAGACCTATTGATTTTGATTGTGAGATAAGAATTATAACAAAAAAGGATAAAGAGGCTCCGGAATTTTTTAGGCATACCATGGCACACATAATGGCTCAAGCAGTTATGAGAATATATGGCCAAGAAAATGTTAGACTAGGTATTGGCCCTACTATTGAAAATGGATTTTATTATGACTTTGAAATATTGAATGGGGTTATAAAGGAAGAAGATTTAGAAAAGGTTGAAAAAGAAATGAAGAAGATCATAAAGGAAGATTTAAAGATTGAAAGAGTTGAAATGAGTAAAGATGAAGCAATAAAGATGATGGAGGAAAAAGGGCAAATATACAAAGTTGAGTTAATAAAAGAAATACAAGATGAAAAAGTGAGTTTTTATAAGCAAGGAGAATTTGTGGATCTATGTAGAGGACCACATTTACCAAGAACGGGAATGATAAAACACTTTAAGCTATTGTCTGTTTCTGGTGCATATTGGAGAGGCAGTGAAAAAAATCCAATGCTTCAAAGAATTTACGGTACAGCATTTGCTACCAAAGATGAGTTGGATAATTATTTAAAAATGCTTGAAGAAGCTAAAAAGAGAGATCACAGAAAATTAGGTCCAAAACTTGGATTGTTCTTTATAAACACAGATGTTGCAGCTGGGATGCCAATATTCCTTCCAAAAGGTGCAACTATTTTAAATGAACTGATGAGTTTTTCAAGACAACTACACAAAGAATATGGATATAAAGAAGTGATGACTCCATTAATTATGAATGTAAAACTTTGGCATCAAAGCGGACACTGGGATCATTACAAAGATAATATGTATTTTACAGAAAAGGAAGAGACTGAATACGCAGTAAAGCCAATGAACTGTCCAGGACATATTCTGATTTATAAGAATGATGTAGTCTCTTACAGAGATCTTCCTATTAGGCTTTTTGAATTTGGGAAGGTTCATAGGTATGAAAGAAGTGGAGTTTTACATGGGCTTCTTAGGGTGAGGGCATTTACTCAAGATGATGCTCATATATTCTGTAGACAAGATCAAATTGAAGAAGAAGTAAGCTCTGTTGTAAGGCTTATAGACGAACTTTATAAACCATTTGGATTTACTTACAGAGCAACTCTGAGCACCATGCCAGAAGATCATATGGGAGATGAAGAGACTTGGGAAAAAGCAACAAATGCTCTAAAAAAAGTTTTAGAAGATATAAAGCTTGATTTTGATATTGCAGAAGGTGAAGGTGCTTTCTATGGTCCGAAAGTTGATTTTCATGTAAAAGATTCTCTTGGTAGAGAATGGCAATGTGCAACAATTCAACTAGATTTTCAAATGCCAGAAAGGTTTGACCTCAAATATGTAGACAAGGATGGTATTGAAAAAAGGCCAGTGATGATTCATACGGCAAAATATGGATCACTTGAAAGATTTTTTGGAATATTAATTGAGCATTATGCAGGGGCATTTCCTCTTTGGATTTCACCAGTTCAGGTATTAGTTTTACCAGTTTCTGATAAATATATTGATTATGCAAAAAAAGTTGCAAGGTTGTTAAGTGAAAATAATATTAGGGTTGAAGTTGATAGTAGGAACGAAACTCTTGGTTATAAGATTAGAGAGGCTCAAATCAGCAAAGTACCATATATGATTATTGTAGGAGAAAATGAAGAAAAAAGTGGTAAAATAAGTGTTAGAAGTAGAGATGGAGTTGAGGAAAAAGATGTAAGTGTAGAAGAATTTGTTGAGGTTGTCCGCAAGGCTATTGCTGAAAGAAGGTGATAATTTGATTTCAAAAGAATTATCAGACTTTTTGAGGGAAAAGTTATATGATTATGATATAGGTTTTGAAAAAGGAGAAAAAGATATAAATATTTTTGAAGAGAATGGATTTATCTTTGTAGAAAAGGATCAAGATATCGTATTTTCTCTTAAAAACGAAAAACGATATTTTGACCTTTTACCTATAATAATTGAAAAAGTTGTAAGAGGGCATTTAAATGTTCTGCACAAGGATAAAGCAGAAGAATTAATTGTTGATTTACTTGTAAATATAATAGTTTTGAGTGAGGTAGAAGACAGTGATGGATATAGCCATACTGAAAGAGTTGCAAAAATGGCGGAAAAGTTTGGAAAATTTTTAGGAATGGACGAAAAAGAACTAAGAAAATTTGTATTTCATGCGTATTTGCATGATGTTGGAAAAATCAGTCTTGAACAATTAATGTTATATTCACCCACTAGGATGAGATTGTTTGAAGAAAGTTACCAAGATCACACAGTTATGGGGAGTGTTTTTCTTTCAATGTTTGAGGTTTTGTGGGAATATATTCCAACTGTTAGATATCATCATGAAAGATGGGATGGAAAAGGTTTTCCAGATGGCTTGAGAGAGAGGCAAATTCCATATTATGCTAGAGTTATTTCTATACTAGACTTTTTTGATGAAACAACTCATTTTATCTCTTCAGAATGGGAATCTGAACTAAAAACTCCAAAAGAAGCTATGGAGATGATTAAGAAGTTATCTGGAAAATATTTTGATCCAAATTTGGTTGAAAAATTTGAAAGTTTTTTAAAAAGTGAGGGGGTGATATAATTAGCCCGACAGTTTTTTGGATTATATTAGCTGTAATATTAATGGCAGCTGAGATATTAACACCTACGTTTTTTATATTCTGGTTTGGGGTAGGCGCATTGGCATCAGCACTAGTTGCTTTTTTTGTTGGTAATACTATTTGGGAACTTGCCACATTTATAGTAGTCTCTGGTATTTTGGTTATTTTAACAAGGCCTCTTGCAAATAAAATTAGTGGAGAACAAACGAGAAAGATTAATGTTGATGAGATAATTGGAAAACATGCCTTAGTTTTAGAAGATATTAACAACAAAGCAGGAACTGGAATTATTAAAGTAAATGGCGATACCTGGAGAGCATTCTCAAATGATGATGAAATTGTAATAAAAAAGGGGGAATATGTAAAAATTTTGCAAGTTGAAGGTGCACATGTTGTGGTTGAAAAAATAGATCAGGGGGTGTGATAATATGTTATACTTTTTGTTTTTAATATTAATATTCTTTTTGTTTTTAGTTGCGGCATCTGGTATAAGAATTGTCAGACCGTATGAAAGAGGATTGGTAGAAAGACTTGGAAAGTTTAGAAAAGAAGTTAAAGCAGGCATTCATTTTATTATTCCTTTTTTTGATAGAATGATAAAAGTGGATTTAAGAGAACATGTTATAGATGTTCCACCTCAAGAAGTTATTACAAAGGATAATGTTGTTGTAACTGTAGATGCTGTAATATACTATGAAATTACAGATGCTTACAAGGCAGTATACAATGTTAGTAATTTTGAATTTGCAACAATAAAGCTTGCACAAACGAATCTTAGAAATGTTATTGGTGAATTAGAACTTGATCAGACGCTTACTTCAAGGGAAAAAATAAATACGAAGCTTAGAACTGTACTTGATGAAGCTACTGATAAATGGGGAATTAGGATTACAAGAGTTGAAATTAAAAAGATAGATCCACCAAAGGATATTATGGAAGCTATGAGTAAACAAATGAAGGCTGAAAGAACAAAGAGAGCAGCAATTTTAGAAGCAGAAGGAATTAGGCAATCTGAAATTTTAAAAGCAGAAGGTCAAAAACAAGCAGCAATTTTAAAGGCAGAAGGTGAAGCGGAAGCCATTAAGAAAGTTGCAGAAGCAAATAAGTATAAATTGATTGCTGAGGCTCAAGGGCAAGGTGAAGCTATTATGTTAGTATTTAAGTCAATACATGAAGGAAATCCTACCAACGACGTTATTGCAGTAAGATATCTTGAGACACTTAAAGAAATGGCTAATGGAAATGCAACTAAGATATTCTTACCAATGGAATTGTCAGGTATTTTGGGAAGTATAGGAGCAATTTCTGAAATGTTTAAGAGTGGCGGTGAAAAAGATAATGCTTGATGTTACCTTTTTTACGCTTATTACAGGGGCCGTAGGGCTCCTGATTTCTATTGCATTAGCTTTTTTAATTGTAATTTCGAAGACATTCTTTAAATATGGTACGTTTAGATTTTTTAATGAATTAATTGTTTTAGGTCTTGGAATATTAGGTTGGTATTATATACCTAAAGGCATATTGCAATTGTTTTTCTTTTTAATTCTTTCGACGCTTTACCAACTTTATAGGATTATTAGGGATATTTATTCTATAGATACCAGGTTTAGAATATTGGTTTTGGCTTTGGGAAAAGACAGATTTGAGTATGCTATATTTTCAATTAAAAGAGTAAGTAAAAGAATAATTGGAAGCTTTTTTAAATATTTTGCTATTTTAATTGCCGCTTATCCCATTTCTCAGTCGTTGCATGCAGAAATAGTTGGTGTAATATCTTTATTGGTTGGCGTTATATTGGTGCTGCTAAAATTAGACTGAGAAAGGGGAGTATTTGTGAAAAAATCCTATTTTGAAGCTTTTCTTTTTCTAATATTATTGATACTTGTCTTTTTATTTGTAAACTCCTATATGGGAGTTTCTAATTTTTTTAAGACACTAATGCTAACAGCCCATGACTTATTATTAAATACCGTATTTTTTATTATGGCAGTAGCAGTTATTACTGGGGCTTTTTCAGGTCTTTTGTTTGAATTCAAGGTTGCTGATTTGATAGATGTAATTTTAAGACCGTTTATGAAACCTCTCTATAACCTTCCTGGTGTTTCTGTGATGGGAATAATCGCAACTTACTTTTCAGATAATCCAGCTATTATTGCTCTTGCAAAGGACAAACGGTTTATGAAAAACTTTGCAAAGTGGCAAGAACCTTTGTTGTGCAATTTGGGAACTTCCTTTGGTATGGGATTAATAGTTTCAACTTTTATGATTGCTCAAGGTAGTAAAATGGGAGATAATCTAGTTCCTGCGGTGTTTATTGGAAATTTGGGTGCAATTTTTGGAAGTATTGTTAGTGTAAGAGTTTTTTCAAGTTTTACAAAGAAAAAATTGGGAGATTATGATGATTCAGAAGAAGTAGTAAATGTTGAATATGAGGATAATAATAGTTATGGCAGTTTTACAGAGAGACTTTTAACTGCGTTACTTGATGGAGGGAAAAAGGGTGTAGATATTGGATTGGGTATTATTCCAGGAGTTCTAGTAATAAGTACTTTTGTAATGATGATTACTTTTGGACCAAAAGATCCAACAGTAGGATACCAGGGGCTTGCATATGAAGGTATCCCAATATTACCTTATTTGGGTGAAAAAATATTCTTCATTTTAAAGTGGTTGTTTGGTTTTTCCAATCCTGAATTGATTGCCTTTCCTTTAACTTCATTGGGTTCAACTGGTGCCGCGCTTGCATTAATTCCAAAGTTTATTGATTTGAATATTATTACACCGAATGATATAGCAGTCTTTACAGCTATGGGAATGACTTGGAGTGGATATTTGAGTACCCATATTGCTATGATGGATGAACTTGGGTATAGATTTTTGACAGGAAAAGCGATTTTGTCACATACAATTGGTGGACTTGCAGCTGGTGTTTTTTCACATTTTATTTATATGTTATTATAACCTCCCCGCTCTGTATTTCATAATTGTAACATGTTGTAGTAAAAAATTAATAATATGTATGTTTTAATGTAGCATAAATTAGTTTATTATTGTTTTAGATTTTTTACTGAAGGGAGTGGGGAGAATGGACAAAAAAATTCTCAACAAAAAATTGAAAGCATTGGCAGAAAAGCATGGAACTCCTATTTTGGTAATGGATTTGGAAGTAATAAGAGATAACTACAGAAGACTTGTAGAAAATGTAAAAAATTCAAAGATTTATTATGCTGTTAAGGCCAACTCCCATATTGAAATTTTAAAACTTTTAAGAGATTTGGGAAGCTATTTTGATGTAGCTTCAAGACCAGAGATTGAAAAGCTTTTAAGTATAGGTGTAGAACCAGAGAGAATGAGTTTTGGGAATACAATAAAGAAATCTTCAGATATAGCGTTTGCATATGAAAAAGGAATTAAAATGTTTGCAGTTGACAGTGAAATGGAGATAGAAAAGATAGCTGAAAACGCTCCAAATTCGGATATATATGTTAGGATTAGCACCAATGGGATGGAAGATGATGCAGATTGGCCTTTAACTAAAAAATTTGGAACAAGTGTTGATCACGCCATTTCATTGGTAAAATATGCGTACTCATTGGGACTTAATCCAATTGGTGTGAGTTTTCATGTAGGATCACAAAATTATAATCCGGAAAATTGGAGAGTTGCAATTAGGGAAGTTTCTGTAGTATTTGAAGAGGCAAGAAGAATGGGAATTGAAATGAAAATGGTAAATACTGGTGGGGGAATGCCAGTAAAATATTCAAAAAATATTCCGACCGTTGAGGAAATTTCTGCAGTTATAAATGAGGCAATAGCAGATTATATTGGGGAAGATGTAACAGTAATATTGGAACCAGGACGTTCAATGGTGGGTAACGCTGGTACAATGATAACGAGTGTAATCTTAAGGAGTCAAAAAGGGGAAGAAAAATGGATTTATACTGATGCAGGGGTATTTCATGGTCTTACTGAGACTATACAGAATATAAGATATGAAGTTGAAGTTATTGGCAAAGAAGATGAAGAAAAAGAAAAATTTGTTCTTGCAGGTCCAACATGTGATAGCGTTGATGTAATGTATTATGATATTAAATTACCGAAAACAACAACAATGGATGATTTAGTTGTATTATATAACACAGGAGCGTACACTACTGAATATGGTACAAATTTCAATGGTATACCTTCTCCTAAGATAATCTTTGAAAGTTCAATATTTGTAAAGCAAGAATTGTTTGAAGAAGTATAGTTTGCTTAAATTTTATGTGATATAATATAGTTGTGTAACATGCCGAGGTGGCGGAACTGGCAGACGCGCATGACTCAGGATCATGTGGAGTTTTCTCCGTGCGGGTTCAAGTCCCGCCCTCGGCACCAGTCCCGGTAATATCCGGGAATTTTTTGTATTAGAAAAGTAAGAAAGGTGGAGAAAGTGGATATTGTAAACTTCTCGCAGTTAAAGATCACAGTTGGATTTGAAAATGAAATAAGAGAAGAAATTGTAAAGAGTATAATTTCTAATGAAAAAACTTTTATAGTAACTTTGAATGCTTCTATTTTATTGAGAGCGTTGAAGGATGGGTATTATAGAAACGTTGTAAATAATGCTACATATATTATTCCCGATGGTTCTGGAATAGTATGGGCCTTAAAAAGGAATAGAAACATTTTAACTGATAGAATTACAGGTATAGACACAATGTTATATCTATGTGAAAAGTCTAAAGAGTATAACTGGAAGGTTTATCTTTTAGGTGCAAAACCAAAAGTTATTGAGGAAGCGGCCAAAAAGCTAAAAAATAATGGTGTAAATGTCGTTGGCTTTCATCATGGTTATTTTCCTTTTGATGATAAAAGTGTTTCTGAGGAAATAGAGCGTTTAAAACCTGACTTAGTTTTTGTTGGTATGGGAGTTCCAAGGCAGGAAGAATGGATTTTTAATAACATTTCATTACCTTTTAAATTTGCAATGGGTGTAGGTGGAAGTTTTGATGTAATTTCTGGACTAAAAAAACGTGCACCACTGATTTTTCAAAAAATGAAATTAGAATGGTTTTATAGATGGCTGCAGTCTCCGATAAAAAAAAGGCATGTGCCTTTCGAAATAATTAAATATACATATTTAGTGTTAAGAGGTAAGATAAGATGAATTTTGAAAAGAAGCAAGTTATTTTAAAGTACTTAAAAGAAATTATAAACGCACCGTTAAATCTTACCGCTATAAAGGAACTAGAACTAGCCTACCAATTATTAGCCATGGATAGTTTAATTCCTCTAAGAGAAAATGATGTGGGGAATAATTTTTTAGATGTTGGAACTGGAGGAGGCGTTCCAGGAGTTTTTATTGGAATTATGTTTGAAAATTCTCGTGGCTTATTAGTTGATTCTTCGAGAAAAAAGATAGATTTTGTTAGAGAGGTTTGTAATAAATTAAATTTGAATAATCTAGAATTTTTAAATGCAAGAATTGAAGAAAAGAAAGATTTGATTGAAAAATTTGATTCGGTTTTTTCAAGAGCTGTTGCAGAATTAAGAGTAATTTTGGAATTGACGGTTCCCTTTTCAAAAGTTGGTGGAAAAATTTTTCTTTACAAGGGGAAAAATTATAAAGAGGAGTTAGATAATGCACAAAATGCTATAAAAGAGCTAAACGTAAAACTTAGAGAGATAAGAGAGTATAATATTCTTGAAAAAGAAAGAGTGTTACTTGTTTTTGAAAAAGCAAAAGAAAATGATCCTAAATATCCAAGAAGATTTAATAAAATTTTGAAACAACCTTTGTGAGGAGGGATTAAGATTTGTTTGACACGATCGCGGCAATATCCAGCCCTTTAGGAACAGGTGCTATTTCAGTTGTAAGAATTGATGGACCTAAGAGTCATGATATTGCAAAAAAGTTGGTAAAAATTTCTAATGTTGATTATAGAAGAGTTTATCATGCTTTTATGGAATTTGAAGGTCAAATAGTAGATGAGGTAAATATTGTTTTTTATAAATCTCCAAATAGTTATACAGGTAACGACTTAGTTGAAATATATGGTCATGGAGGAATACTGGTTACAAGAAAAGTTCTTGAAGCAGTGTTGAAGAGTGGGGCAAGGCTTGCAGAAAGGGGAGAATTTACAAAAAGAGCATTTTTAAATGGTAAAATTTCACTAGTTCAAGCAGAGTCAATATATCAAATAATAGAAGCAAAGAGTGAAATATCTTTAAAACTTTCTTTTGAGAATTTAAAAGGGAAGTTATCAGAAGAAATAGAAAATTATCGTTCAAGGTTATTAAATATACTCGCAGAGATAGAAGTTTCTATAGACTATCCAGATGATATGGAAGTTGATTTTGATAATATTTTTAATTTATTGACTAAAATAGATCAACAATTATCTTTAAAAATTGAGAAAAGCAAAAAAGCTTTAACCTTGAACCAGGGTATAGTTATGACAATCGTAGGAAAGCCAAATTCAGGGAAATCTACCTTGTTAAATAAACTATTGGAAGAAGATAGGGCAATAGTTACCGATATTCCAGGGACAACAAGGGATGTTATTAAAGGCGAGATAGATATTAATGGAATCCACTTTGTTATTGTTGATACTGCTGGTATAAGGGAAACAGATGATGTTGTTGAAAGTATAGGTATTCAAAAAAGTATTAAAGAACTTGAAAAAGCTGATATTGTTCTTTTTGTTTTAGATTCGACAACAGGTTTCACAAAGGAAGATGAGTATATTTTTGAGAAGGTAAAAAAATTAAACTATATACCTGTATGGAACAAGTGTGATATTGGTGATAATTTTAATATGGAGTTTAGAGATGCAGTAAAAATAAGTGCTTTAACGGGAGAAAGTTTTAGATCTTTAGAGTCCATGATATTATCAAAGGTTTCTGATATCATAGAATCTGGAGAGAGTTCACATGTAATAACACAAAGACAGCTCGAAGTTTTGGAGAGAGTAAAAAGAAATGTTGAAAGTGCTATTTTTAATTTAAAAAGTGGGTATGAAGTTGATGTTGTATCTATTGATATAAGAAAAGCTTTGGAAGAATTAGATGTATTAATAGGAAAAAGATTTTCCGATGATCTGCTTGATACAATTTTCTCCAACTTTTGTGTTGGAAAATAAAAAAACACGGGCCTTTTTCTTGGCCCGCTCAAAGCTGTGGGGGGTGTATCTCAAGGGGGATAGGGGGGTTTCTCTAATTAATATACTACATCATTTATGTTACAAAGTTAGTCTTACCAAAGTTTCTGTTACGAACCATTTTTGTTAACAAAGAATTACGTACTACCTTCTTAGCAATTATAAAAACCACTTTTTACTTTTTCTACTATTTTGACTGAAGAAAAATTTCAATGGTTCAAAAAAAAGATTATTTTTACTTACTTGCGGTATCTCTAGGTATAAGATTTCTAATCCAGTTAATGAATGCAGGAGAATTTCTTGTTTGTATATAAACTCTTCCTGGGCCAACAAGATCAACTACGAGACCTTCACCACCAAAAAGAGTTGATTTTATTCCGCCAAATGTTCTAACAGAATACTTTACTGTTTCATCAAACCCTACAATATGACCAGTATCAACAGTAATTGCCTCTCCAGGTTCAAGTTCTTTGTGATAAATTCCACCGAAGGCAGATATAGCGGCTTTTCCATATCCAGAAAGTTTTAATAAAAAGAATCCTTCACCGGAAAAGAAAGTTTTGAATCCGCCAAATTTTGTATCAATTGATATTGTTTCTTGGCTTGCAAGATATGAGGTAGATTGAAGGAAAAAACCATTTTTGATATCTATTACTTCAATATCACCTGGTAGGAGTGGGGCAAATGAAATTTTGCTTTTGCTATGTGAAATATACTTATTAAGAAAAAAGTGTTCTCCTCCTAAAAATGCTCTTTTTAAGGCTTTAAATATTCCTCCTGTAGATGTATTTACTTCAATATCTCCTTCCATTGAAACCATTGCGCCAGGTTCAGCTACAATGGTTTCACCAATTTCAAGTTCAACAAACAATATAGCGTATGAACCTCTAAAATCAGTCTTAAAAAGCATTTAACCCCTCCTTTAGGTTTATTTATAAAATTTATGATAAAATTGGAATGAGAGGTGATAAGATAGATGAGAAAAATAACTTTTTCGGTTATAATTATAGCATTTTTGTTTTTAAACTTTTATACTATTGATTCAGAATTTGAGTATTTTCAATTTTTTGAATCAGAAATAAATGTAAAATTTGATGATTGGAAAGAATTAAAAAAATATTTTGAAAAGATAGGGTATTTTTCAATTAAAAATCCCCCTAATATTATTGTTAAATCATTGCCAAAAAACCTTTCTGAAGCTCCAGTTGCTGAAAAAAAGGAATTATTTGTAAAAATAATGATCCCATTAATTCGAAAGGTTAATCAAGAAATTCTTATGGAAAGAAAGGAAATCTTAAAAGCAAAGGAAAATGGTGATTTAAAAGTTTTAGAGTTTTATATGAAAAAATATGACGCAAATGATTATGATGAGCTATTATTAAAAGTAAATGCTATTCCTGAGGACATAGCACTTGCACAGGCTGCCGTTGAATCTGCTTGGGGAACAAGTAGATTTGCTATTGAAGCGAATAATATTTTTGGAGAGTGGACTTTTACACCAGGAACTGGTATTGTTCCAAATGATAGACCAGATGGTGAAATTTACGAAGTGGAATATTTTAAAAGTCTTTTGGATTCTATGAGAAGCTATGCTTTGAATTTAAACAAATTACCATATTATGAAGATTTTAGACTTATAAGGGCCGGAATAAAAAAAGGCCATCCAGCTGATGGCCTTATCAATTATTCACAAATGAGAGAGAAATATGTTGAGATAATTAAGACTGTCATTAAAAATTTACCAAGGTTATAAAACATATATATTTTCTCTGTTTTTAAAGTTTTTTAAAACATTTTTGGTGTCAAAAACAAATGGTAAATTTTCTATTATATATTCATAATCTATTCCAATTGTATGAGCAGTTGTTATAATTGCTCCGTCAAATTTTTTAAGGACTTCTTTATCAAGATCTATGGATTTGTAACTTTTTCCGTTTAGAGAAAATTCTGGTATAAATGGATCAAAATAATATACCTCTGCTTTTTTTCTTTCTAATATTTCTATTACTTTTAATGCGGGGCTTTCTCTCATGTCATCTATATTTCCTTTGTATGCAACTCCTAGGACTAATATTTTACTACCATTAAAAGGTTTTTTAAATTCATTTAAAATATCGCCGAGTCTTTGGACAACATAATAAGGCATTTCATCTGCAACTTGACCTGCCTGTTCCACAAGCATTAAATGAAGATCGTATTCTCTTGCTTTGTAAGATAGGTAAAATGGGTCGATAGGAATACAATGTCCACCTATACCTGGGCCTGGATAAAATGGCATATAACCAAATGGTTTAGTTGAAGCTGCATCTATTACTTCCCAAATATTAACATTCATTTTTTCAGCAACTTTTGTCATCTCTTGAACTAATGCAATATTTACTAATCTAAAAGTATTTTCAAGAATCTTAGACATTTCAGCGGTTTTAGGAGAGCTTACTGGAAACACCGGAGCATCGAGCACATTTTCATACAATGCTTTTGCGTATTTTGTACATTCACTGGTTACTCCACCAACTACCTTTGGAGTATTTCTCGTTTTATATCTTATGTTTCCTGGATCAACTCTTTCAGGACTAAATGCAAGGTAAAAATCTTTACCTACCTCAAGTCCAGATTTAAGGAGTATAGGTAAGACAACTTCTTCAGTGGTTCCAGGATAAGTTGTACTCTCTAAAATTATTAACTGTTCACGATGGAGCCTTTTAGAAATATCTTCGGCAGTTTGAATAATGTATGAAAGATCTGGCTGTTTAAATTTATCAAGTGGTGTGGGAACACAAATACTTATTACATCACAATTTTCAAGTTCTTCAAAATTGGTAGTGGCTCTAAGCCTTTTTTCATTTACAAGTTGTTTTAATTCTTCATCATTAACATCTCCAATATAATTTTTCCCTTCATTAATCATATCTACTCTCTTTTGTTGTATATCAAATCCAATGACGTTGTATCCAGCTCTTGCCTTTTCAACTGCAAGTGGAAGTCCAACATATCCCATTCCCATTACACCAATAATAGCACTTTTGTTTAATATTTTTTCGTACAATTTTGACATACTCTCCCCTCCGTTCATTCAGTGAATGAATATTCTGACTAAATTATAACATTTTTATTTTTATAAATCAAGTAAAAAAATACCCCAAGGATGATATTTCACCCTTGGGGTATTTATATTTTTTTATAGATTAGAAAGGATAAAATCCAAGATCAAGTCTATTTTTTTCGTATATTTCTTCAATCATTTTTTTAACCAATTCTACATGGCCTTCTTCCCATGTTTTTAAGTTTTCTAGTATTTTTACCAATTGTTCATTTTCTAGCTCTCTAGCCCGTTTTGCAGCCTTATCATAGTAATTAACAAAATCTTTTTCAATTAAAAGAGCCATTCTTAGAATTGACAAATCTTTTATGTCATCTTCAGAAGGTGTTTTACTTATCTTCTGTGAAGTAAATCTTTCTTTGAAAAAATCTTTTGTAGTATCAACTGAAGCAGTAGGGATTTCGCCGTTTTCTTCAAGTGCTTTTCTAACCATTCTAATGTATTCAGTATGTTCTTTTTCCATGTTTTTTAGAAATTCGAGAACTTCTTTTGCAAGTGAATTCTTGATTTCTTCTTTTTTTGACATGTAAAATTTGTATCCTTCAATTTCAAAATTTTCAGCAAGTTTTAAAATGTCTTCAATTGACATTATTTCACCTCACTTCTTAAATATTCATCAATACCTTTTGCCGCCCAATAACCATCAGCAACGCCATGGATGATGTCAGGACCGTGAACAATATCACCACCAGCAAAAAGCCATTTAATTGATGTTTGCCTATATTCGTTTGTTACAATTCTTCCTCTTACAAATTCTAATTTTTCTTTTAATTCTTCGGGGAGGTAACTATAGTCAGGGGCTTGTCCTATTGCTTCAACTACCATATCTGCATCCAAAACCATTTTTTTATTTTCATCAAATTTTGGATTAAATCTTCGATTTTCATCAAATACCTCAAGACATTTTTTAAATTCAACACCTTTTACTTTATCATCTTCAATTATTATTCTTATTGGACCCCATCCAGGATAGAATTTCACACCTTCTTCTGCTCCTTCTTCAATTTCTTCCATGTCTGCTGGCATTTCTTCGTATGTTCTTTCTAAACTTGAAACTTTTACATCTACTTTACCATATTCCATCATTTGAAGCCTTGCCATTGATCTTGCAACGTCCATTGCAACATTACCGCCACCAATAACAACAAGGCTTTTTGGAATCTTTGGTTTTGGACCTTCACCTCTTAGAAAGTCTCTTATTTCTCTTAATAATGGCAGAGCTTGTATTACATCTTCATGCTCTGTTCCAGGAATATTGGTGCTTCTTCCAAGTGTAAAACCTGTTGAAACATAGACAGCATCGAATTTTTCTTTTAGTTCCATTAGAGGAATATCTTTTCCTACGCTAACGCCAACGTGAATTTTTACTCCAAGTGCTTGAATGAAAGCTATATCTTTATCTAAAGCTTCATCTGGTAATCTATAAGATGGTATACCATATCTCATAACACCTCCAGGCCTTGAAAGACTTTCAAATACTTCTACTTCGTATCCCATTGTTGCTAAAAAGTATGCAGCTGAAAGTCCTGCAGGTCCTGAACCTACAATTGCAACTTTTTTATTTCTAGGTTCGATCTTGTAATCAACAACGTTTTCATAACTTGAAATGTTGTCAACAATGTACCTTTTTAGCCATCTAATTGCAATTGCATCCCCTCTATTTCCAATTGAACATGCTTCTTCACACTTGTGAGTACATACTCTACCACATACTGAAGAAAATGGGTTTGCACCGAGCATATCTTGTTCTAAGTCACCTTTTAACAATATATTTACTGCTTCTTTTAGATCGTCTTTCCAAATTGCTTTAATATATTCTGGAATTCTCATATGTTGAGGACATCTGTCCGTACAAATTCCACACTCAACACATCTTGCAGCTTCATGCATAGCTTGTTCTTTGCTATATCCTTTAACATATTCAATAAACGATTTTGATCTTTCTTCTCCTTCAATCATTTCCATTTCAACTCTATCTAATTCTAATAACTCAGAATTTTCATCCCTAGTCCAGCCTACTGGCACCTCATCGACACCATGTATGCCTTTTTCAGTTGGAGCAAAAATGAAATCTTCAGGATCAGGAGATATATGGATATACTCTCTTGTCATTTTTAAAGAACTAGTAGTACATATGTCAACACACATGGCACAAAATGAACATCTTCCGTAATCAATAACTGGGCGTTGTGGTTTTTTACCATACTCTTGGGCTAATCCCTCTACTTCAACCATTCTAATTGCATCTGTAGGACATATTTTTACACAAGTACCGCATCCAATACATTTTTCCCAATCATTTATGTGGAAACCTCTATATCTTTCTGCAGCTTCTCTTTTTACGTATGGAACTTTTATTGTAACTGGTTTTCTAAACATATATTTCCAAGCTTTTATTGGAGCAAAGAATTCTTTTTTAGGAGTTGTTTTATTTGTCATCACAGCACCTCCTTACCTGTCAACCTCAGGTGAACATACACCCATAGTATCAAGCCAGATTGGAACATCTTCTATTCTTGTTCCAGGTAAGTATTTTTCAATACCATATAGAGTTTGTGGGTATGAAGCTCCTCTAACAACAATTCTGTAAGGTTTTTCACCACCATCTGATACTACGTAATATCCATACTCACCTCTTGAAGCTTCTATATGAACGTATACAGAACCTTTTGGAACACGATATCTTAAAGCATTTCCTTCGCTAATTGGAACATTAATTTTTCCTTCAGGCATTTTTTCAAGACATTGCCTAATTATTCTAATACTTTGTGGGATTTCTTTGAATTTTAGATATACTCTTGAAAATGCATCTCCTTCTGTTGCAGTAGGAACTTCAAATTCCACTTTGTCATAGAAAAGATATGGATCAATTTTTCTAATATCATATGGAATACCAGTTGCTCTAAGCCCAATACCAGTAACTCCCATTTCAAAAGCTGTTTCTCTATCGAGTAAAGCAATTCCTTTAAGTCTTGTTTGGACAATTCGATTTTTAAATATTAAATTTTCAAATTCTGGAAGTCTGCTTTCCAGATAATCTAGGAATTTTACTATCATATCTTGTACTTTTGGAGTCATATCTTTTCTAACTCCACCTGGAATAATATACATATGATAAATACGTGCTCCAGTTAAATTTTCAAAAATATCTAGTATTCTGTCTCTGTCAGCAACACCCCAGTAAGGTCCGGTATATAATCCGATAGGGCCACCAATTCCTGCCATACTCATTAGATGTACGGCTATTCTAGCTAGTTCTAATACGATCATTCTTATCCATTGAGCCCTTTCAGGAACTTCAACATTTGCTAATTTTTCGACTGCTAAAGCATAAACAACTTCATTTATATCAGGTTCAGGAACACAAATTCTAGGTATAAGTGCAAGATTTTGGTACCAGAGTCTTCTTTCCATTAGTTTTTCAAATCCTCTATGAAGGAAGCCAGGCATTGGTCTAGCTCTTATTACCGTATCTCCTTCAACATACAAATGTACACTAAAGTTTCCATGCATTCCAGGATGATTAGGACCAAAAAAGAGTTTAACTTCACCCATTTATATCACCTCTTATAATCTTTGCTTCGTGAATAATGTCTTTTTTATATTCCCTGTCCGGGAATTTCCTTTTAGAATATTCAAGAGGATCAAAATCCTTTCTTAGTGGTGGTTTATCATCCCAGTTTTCTAAGAATAAAGGTCTCATATCATCATTACCTTTAAAGCTAATTCCAAAGAATTCGTGAAGTTCTCTTTCATAAAATCTTGCAACTGGCCACATGTGCTTAACAGTAACAAATTCTGCCTTGTCTCTATCTATTTTTGTTGAGACAATAATCTTTCCTCCATCACTCCATGAGTAAAGTATGTATACTAGTTCAAACATTTTTTCATCAATCCAATCTACAGCAGAAAGTAATGATAAATGGAAATATCCTTCACCTTTTAGTAAGGAAAGTGCTTGCAAAACACTCTCGGGTTTTAAGTTAATTTTTACTTCTCTTTCATCAATTTCAACCAACTCAAATTCACCAATTAAACTTTTTAGTTTTTCTAAAGCATTATTCATGGAATTCGTCATGTATAAACACCTCCCCGAGAGCTTGAATTTGATTTTTTTTGTACCACTCATAATTCTCTTTGTATTTTTTCCATCCATTTGCTTCTCCGTTTCTAATCATTTTCATTAACTCATTAAATGCATTAAGTAGAGCTTCTGGCCTTGGCATACATCCAGCAATATATAAATCAACTGGAATGTAATTTTCCAATTTGTTTATAGTTGCATAAGAATCATAGTAAATACCACCATTTAAGGTACAAGAACCAAAACCTATCACATATTTTGGTTCAGGCATCAATTCATAAGTATATATTACTCTTCTCAAAGTTTTTGTGCTCAAATATCCTGTAATAAACAATATATCAGCCTGTCTAGGAGTAGCCATTGGTCCCATACCAAATCTTTCCATATCAAACCTAGAAGTCATCGATGGTGGAAGTTCTATTGCCCCACAACCTGTACAATAGTGAAGCATCCACAAAGATCTACTTCGAAGTTGATCAGCTATTTTTTCCCAAATTCCTCTTTCATTAGTATTCATTCATTATCACCTCCTAAAATACCCATCCTAATAATACGAACAATACTTGTACAAAAGCTAGAGATAAAGGAACTTTCCAATAAAATTTAACAACTTGTTCAATTCTAAATCTTGGTAATACGGCACTAATCATTGTAGCTAGAATCCAAACTATAGTAAATTTAATAAGGAATGTAAAATAATTACTTATTCCTAAGAAAATGTTTACAAACATTGAAATTTCTACAAAAATTGAAAATGTATGCATTAACATCAGAAGTCCCATGTATTTTGCAGAAAGTTCAACCATAGGACCTGAAGCTATTTCTGCAGGTGCAATTGGTGTATCAAAAGGTTTTTTACCAAGCATTCCCATTAATGAAACAAAAGCTATAATACCACCAATAGGCATTTTTAGTAAAGTCCATTTGTCTGCTTGAGAGTACATTAAAGCTGAAACAGAAGATGTCTTGTAATAAAACATTACACCTGATAAAACAACTAGATAAGGAACTTCGTATCCCAGCATTTGTGTTAATGCCCTTGCAACACCGATACTTGCATTAGGGTTTCCGGAACCGACCATCCCCATTGCCATTCCGAGTGCACCTATAGCCCAAAGATAAAGAATGATAAATACGTTGTCTAATCCTGGAAATGCAATTAAATTTCCAAGGGGAACAAATGCTAATGTAGCAATTGTGCCACCCAAAGCCATTAAAACTCCAAAATCGAAAATCCAACCGTGGGTAATTCCATGTTTTGAAAATGTTTTAAATAAATCAATAAAGTTTTGATACCAAGGGGGTCCGTATCTTCTTTGAATTCTTGCAATTACTTTTCTTGCAACACCTTCTAGAGTTAAACCAACAAAAAATCCAGTAAATAATACTGCCATAACTTTTAATATTGTATTAATCATCAATTACCACCTCACCCAATATATTATGAGGATTATTATTGAAATCCAGAATACATAACCACTTGGTCCCGTCTTGTAAACTAAACCGGTTATAAAATCCCCCATAGATTTAAAGAAAGTGGATACCATTTCATAGAGTTTTTCGAATGATGGATGTTTATCGTATAATCGTTCAATAAATCTATAAAAACCTGTTGCATAGTGATACAAGTCATAGTTGTATAGAAATTCTGCTCCTGTGTATTGATTTGTTAGTTCTACCTTTTTTGCTTTTGGGAATAATAGATATAGTACAAGTGCAATAATAAATCCAACAGCAAACATTATAAACACTGTTAAAGTATTCCATGAACCTAAAGGTGTTTTGATTATTATTCCAGAGTGTTCTAATGGTTTAATTCCAAGTTCTGTTTCAACAGAAACAATTAAGTCAAGTATTGGTTTTGGATAAACTCCCAATAAAACTGTTAAAGCAACCATTAACAACATAGGTAACAACATTATAAATGATCCTTCTTTTAAATTGTAATGTTTTTTCTTTAGTTGGCCCAAAAATACACCTGCAAGAGGCCTGAAAACGTATAAAAATGAACCTACACTTCCAATAAATGCAATTGCTGCGGTTATAAACATTCCCTTTCTAACTAGAGTATTAAAAATCATCCATTTTGAAATAAATCCGCTTGTTGGTGGAATTCCAGCAAGTGAAATAATTCCTACAAGATATGTTACAAAGGTCATAGGCATTCTCCAAATTAAACCACCCATTTCATCAATTTTCGATGTACCTGTTCTAAGAATTACTAAAGCAAAAGACAAAAATACCATAACTGAAATTATAGCGTGATTGAAAACGTGGAAAAGTCCTCCTGCAAAACCTATACTATCAAGTGAGGCTAATCCAATTAGTATATATCCGCCGTTGGCAATCGAGGAGTATGCGATAAGCTGTTTCATATCATTTTGCCTAATAGCCATAAACGTTCCTAAAATTATAGAAATGTTACCAAGCCAAATTAATAAATAGTTTAAAGTTGGTATACCATGATAAAATTGTGGGAACAATTTCATTGTTGGAAATACTGCAAAGGATATTGCTAAAACATATGAGCCTAGTTTTGATAATTGACCAGAAAAAGCTGCAGTAAATGCATCTGGAGAACTACCATATGCTTTTCTGAGCCAGGTGTGAAGTGGGAAAATACCACTTTTTACTATACCTGCTGAAGAGATAAATAGTATGATAAACCAAATATATGATGTGGAACTTTCATTAGATAACTTATTTATTACTCTGTCGAACGATATTACTCCATACCTGTTCAAAATCGAAAAAGTTGCAAAAAGATACATATAGCTTCCAATAGCACTCATAACTGCATAATTTATAGCAGCCTTTTTTGAATCTTTATTGCCCATAGGGATAATTAAAAATGATCCTAAAACTGCTATTTCCCAGAAAATATACAATGTTATTAAATCATTTGCAAAAAATACTCCAAGTGAGCCACCGGCCATTAACAAATAAAATGCATTAAAAGCTGCAGAATTTTTTGAATTAGTTCTTATCCAATCAATTATAAAAAATGAAACAAAGGCCAATACTAAAAAACTAACAATTGCAAAAAACTTTCCTAAGTATGTTACTTTTAATGAACTTTCAATATCACCAAAAACATTAAACAACTTTTCTGTTTTTCCAACATTAACA
Source organism: Thermosipho sp. (in: thermotogales) (assembly GCF_020054775.1). Taxonomy (NCBI): domain Bacteria; kingdom Thermotogati; phylum Thermotogota; class Thermotogae; order Thermotogales; family Fervidobacteriaceae; genus Thermosipho; species Thermosipho sp. (in: thermotogales). The sequence goes on from NZ_JAIHAP010000014.1 coordinate 22,631, forward strand.
TTCCAAACATAGAATAATGCATATGAAGAAATGAGAAAGTTAAATATAGAACCTAAAACTTTGTTTGCTTTTGTTAAAAGATAACTAATTAAAGAACCAAACAGAAACACTAATATTAGATTTGTAATAGAAATCATTTACATCCCTCCCAGAACTGTAGTTACATAAGCTTTGTAATTCATTAAGCCGTTTGTTATATTTTCAGCAATTTTTAAATATGTATCTGGGAACAATCCAATGTATATTATGAATAGTGACATTATTAGAGTGATTAAAACTATATTCCAAGGAATTTTTTCTGATTTTTCGTTACTTTCGTACCAAAGATGTATATTCCATTTTAATAAGTAAGCTGCTTCAATAATAGTTGAGAATAGTAATGCTGCTGGTAAAATATAGTTTCCACTTTCAAATGAACTTTGTAAAATTAACAATTTACTTCTAAAACCTGCAAATAGTGGAAAACCAATCAAAGAGAAAGAAGCAATACTAAAAGAAATTCCAGCAGTTTTGTTTTTCATAAAGCTGCCAACAACTGTTGCAGCTATTACAAATAAAATTATCTTTGCTGTGGCATCATTAAGGAGATGGAAATATCCGGCTTTTAATGAATAATAAGTGTTTGAAGAAATAACGCTTAAAACTAAACCTGCTTGAGCAATAGATGAAAATGCCAAGGCTTTTAATAGTTTTTCTTGTTTAAATGCTGCAATTTCAGCTAAAATAAGAGTTAATAATCCAAAGATGTAAATTACATCAAGGAAATATCCATTAAATACAGTAATAAAAATTCTGCTTAATAAATAAATCATTGTAAATGTAACTCCAGTACCCAAAATTGCAGGTGTAAGTGGTGAACCTGAAGCGTAAACGTCTGGGACCCATCCAGCTAATGGGAGTATTTTTGATTCAACAGCAAGTCCAATAAACAACATAAGTGCAACATAAGGTAGGAACGATTCTTTCATATTTAAGGAAATATCTGCAAAATTTAATGATCCAGTTCCAAGATATGAATATATTGCACCTAAGAGGTAAAAGCCACCGGCAATACTTCCAACAATCAAATATTTATATGCTCCATAATAATTTTTCTTTGAAGAAGCAATAATATATGCTGCAGCTGCTGTGATTTCCATAAATACAAATGAATTAAATATATCACCTGTTAATATTAGACCATTTGTAGAGGCTAATAAAATTAATAAGATTATTGATAGACCTTTATCCGTTATTTGAGGCATTAGGGAGATAAGTAAGAAAATAATATTAACGACTAATAAAGTATAAAAGCTTGCAGAGTCAAGTACTAATACTATTCCAAATGGTGCTTTCCAACCGCCCATGGATTCTGCAGTATCAAGTGGAAGATTAAATAATAAAATGATGTTGGCTAATACGATAAATGGAAGAATATATTTTGATTTTTCTTTAAATGGTACAAATATGAAAGCAGAAACTAAGGGAATAGCAATTAATAAAGCTGTCATTTTCTCGCCTCCTTAACGGCGATTTCTTCAGTATCTAAAGTTCCATATTTTTCATATACTCTAATTAATAGAGAAGCACCTAATGCTAAAGTACCTACGCCTATAACAATTGCTGTAAGTACCAATGCTTGTGGGAGTGGATCAACAAAGTTAGCCGATTGTGTATATTTTGAATAAATTGGAATATCGTTTCCTTCAATGTAACCAAGTGAAATTATAAGAATGTTAATTGCAGTATCAATTATTGTTAATGATACTAATGTTTTAAATAAGTTTTTTTGAGTCAGTATTCCATAAATTCCTACTCCTATTAATATAAAAGAGATATAATATACCATTGTCATCCCTCCTCCCTGTGCAAATCCGCAATTATTCCTGAAAGTTCAGCACCTACTTTAAAACCAATTAATATGTACACTATTGGTACTATTCCAGCGCTAAACAAATTACCAACTACTCCCGTTGGGAGGAAGTTTAGTAAGAATATACCTGAAACTGCTAATCCTGTTAGACCAACTATTACATACAAACTTCCTGCAGCACTTTCAACGAATTTGGAAGCTTTAGAAAGCTCATATTCTTCGTTAGAAAGATACAATAGTAAAATACCTGCAGCAATTATTGTACCTCCAGGGAACCCACCACCTGGGGTAAGATGTCCGTGAATAAATATATAAGCACCAAACAAAAGAATTAATGGAAGCAAAATACCTACAGAAATTCTTAGAATAAAGTTAGGTTGTCTTCCGTATTTTTTTCTTTTATAGCCATGTAATATTAATCCAACGCCTAATGCAGAGGTAAATAATACAGTTACTTCACCAAGTGTATCAAAAGATCTATAATTGACTACTATAGATGTAACTACATTAGCAGAACCGTCTTCTAAATCTTTTGATTTACCAAATGTGACTTTTTCACTGTTTCCATTAACACTTTTATTTATATATGCACTGGAAACTTTTGAAAGTTTAACTTTCCCATATTCAGGTAGAATAGAAAGAGAATTTACAAAAAATAAAATCAAGCCTAATACTATAAGAATTGAAAATACTCTTCTCATTTTTCATCACCACCAACTCTTTGTAATGCCAAGATTAAAACAGCTGTAGTAAGACCAGCTCCAACTGCAGCTTCTGTAATTGCAACATCGGGAGCCTTCATTATTACAAACAAAAAAACTGATAACAAACTTAAAAGTGATAATGATATAAATGAATCTAGCATTTTTTTTGCTTCTATTGCATAAATGGCAGAAATAATCATTAATATTCCGACGAATATAATGACAATAGTCATTTTTCATCACCACCTTTATATTCGTCAACTTTTGTCTTTTCAGTAGGCTTTATACCTTTCAAATATGCAGCTCTTGCAAGAACAGAACTTCCAACGGGGTTTGTTAATGCAATGAAAGCGATTATAATTAATGCTTTAGGTAGATAATCAAGATTAACTAACCCGACTCCTAATATTACTGAAAATGAACCAAGAGTGGTAGCTTTTGTTCCAGCTTGTAGCCTGTTATAAACATCTGGCATTCTAAAAATGCCTAGCCCGCCTAAAAAATAAAAAAATGCTCCTATAGTTATTAGAATATATCCTAATATACTCATTTTTTCCCCTCCAAGTAACGAGATATCACAACTGTTTCAGTAAATGAAAGAAGACCGTATACTAGAGCGATATCAAGATATAGTCCATTATTGAATACTAAAGCTAAAAAAACGATAGTTCCAGTTAAAACTACATTCAATGTATCTAATGCAGCAACTCTGTCGGCACTTGTTGGGCCAAGCAATATTCTTAGAAAGGAAAATAATACTCCCAAACCTACAAATCCAAAGAAAATATAGTTAATAATTGTCATTCGAATACCCCCTTTAAAATCTTTTCAAATGTTCCACTAATTTTTTCTTTTATTTCGTTTTCATCTAATGTTTTTACATCAATCCAATGAATAAAGAGGGTATCATCTTTAACATCTAAGGTGAGTGTGCCAGGGGTAAGTGTAATTGAATTTGCTAAGGTAAGTTTTGAGGCTTCTTTTTTAAGGTTTGTTTTAACTTTTACGAAACCTGGGTTAATTGGAAGTTTCGGATTTAAGACTCTTGCGGCAACGTCAAAATTTGCTTTTATCATTTCCCATATAAATACAGGTAAATAAACTAATACAAATTTAACAAATCTTACTAAAAATTTTGAATCAAATCTTATTCTATAATACTTTTTTAGAACACTGGCAACAATTAGTGAAACAAAAAAGCCTACAATTAGCTCAGAAATATCGTTGTAACCTGTTAGTAATATCCATGTGAAATAGGTCACAATAAATACTGAAATATACACAATATCCCTCCTTTAAAAAAGCAATTAAAAATTTGAAGTAATTATTAAATTCCGAGTATTATTATCCAATTTCGAATTGTATTATATCATATTTTTCAATTTGTTCAAATATTAAAAAAAATAGGATATAGGTTATTATCTACATATTATTTTTTAATATTTCCAGAAATTTAATATTTTTATTGAAAAATCGAAGGCAAATTATTACTTGAATTATTTGTGAAAAATATAGTATAATTTATTGTGACTAACTTCACAAAAAATATAGGAGGGTTGAGAATATGGAGAAAAAGATTCCAAGACCTGTTATTAAAAGATTAGGGCTTTATTATAGGTGTCTTAATAGATTGTATGAAGAAGGCATTGAATACGTTGCATCAAAAGATATAGCAGAAAGACTTGGCATAAAATCTAGCCAAGTTAGAAAAGATTTATCATACTTTGGAGAGTTTGGAAAAAGAGGAGTTGGATATAATACTTATGAATTAATGGAAAGGCTAGAAGACATAATAGGCGTTAATAAATATTGGAATGTCATTGTTATTGGTGCAGGAAATATTGGTAGTGCTATAGCAAATTATGAAGGTTTAAGAAAGGAAAAGTTTAATGTTATAGGTATTTTTGATGCTGATAGATCAAAAGTTGGTAGAAAGATAGGAAGGTTAATTGTTAAACATTTTTCTGAAATTGATGATTTTTTTAAGAAAAATATTGTAGAAATAGCAGTTCTAGCGGTTCCAGAAAATGCTGCTCAAATGGTTGTAGATAAATTGGAAGAATTGGGAATTAAGGGAATTGTTAATTTTGCACCTGTGAAACTTAGAACGAATATCCCGGTCGAAGATGTAGATATAACTCTTTCTTTTAAATCGTTATCATTTAAGATTGAAAGAAATATTGAATAGAAGAAGGTGGTAGAATGAGAGACGAATTATATTTATGGAAGTATAAATCGGTGGCAAACAAAGTTGCTGATGCTTTAAACAAAAAAGGTCATGAAGCATATATTGTAGAAGATGAAAAAGAAGCATTAGAAAAAGTTTTAGAATTAATTCCTAAGGGTTCAACGGTTGCAACAGGCGGTTCTTTAACACTTAATCAAATAGGACTACTAGAAAAGTTAAGAACTGAAGAATATAACTTTTTGGATAGATATAGTGCAAAAACAAAAGAAGAGAAGGAAGAATTAGAAAGAAAAGCGTTTTTTTCAGATTTTTATATATGTAGTGCTAATGCAATAACTGAAAATGGTGAAATTGCGCTTTTAGATGGGAACGGTAATAGAGTTGCTGCAGTTATTTTTGGCCCCAAAAATGTTATTTTGGTTACTAGTGTTAATAAGGTGGTAAAAAATTTAGAAGAAGCAAGAGAGAGGATAAGGTATATTTCTCCTATGAATACAAAAAGGTTGAATCTTAATACTCCATGCGCTCAAACAGGTTATTGTGTTGATTGTGCATCACACCAAAGAATTTGTAATTATTATACAATAATAGAAAGTGGTTATAGACATCCTGGAAGGATCAAGGTTGTTATTGTTTTAAAAGAACTAGGCTTGTAAAATCTTAATTTAAGTATATTATAAAGCCCTCAAAGATTATGAAAAACAATATTTTGGGGGCTTTTGAAAGATTATTCAAGATCATTTAAACTACTAATTATTATTTTTACTGCCTTTTCAATTATTTTTCTTGAGGTTGCAATATTCATTCTTTCAAATCCATCTCCTTCTTTTCCGAATTCTTTACCCTGATTTAACCACAACCCATTTTTTAATAATTTTTCATGGATATCAGTATTATATTTTCTAAGATCAAGCCACATAAGGAAAGTTCCTTCAGGTATTAAAGTTCTAACATTGGTATTTTTTTCTAGCGCCTTTTTGACATATACGGCATTGTCATAAAGATATTTTTTTAATTGATTGAGCCAGCTTTTTCCGTATGTGTATGCTGCTTCAGTTGCAACAATTCCAAATATATTAGTTAAGTTTAGGTGTTGTGAATTTATAACTGCCTCGAATTTTTGTCTTATAAACTTATTTGGAATAAATGCATTACCAGTTTGAAGACCTGCTATGTTAAAAGTTTTGTTTGGAGCAGTAAGCACAATACTATTGTTTAAAAATTTATCAGATACTGAAAAGAACATATTATGTTTATTTGGAGAATAAACTATATCAGCATGAATTTCATCGGATACAACTGTTATGTTGTGCTTTAAACATATTTCACCTAATTTTTCTAACTCTGTTTTTTTCCATACTCTTCCTACTGGATTATGTGGACTACATAAAATTAACATTGTAGTTCTATTATCAATAATTTTTTCAAGATTTTCAAAATCCATTTTGTAATATCCGTTATTTTCAATTAGGGGATTTAAAGAAATTCTTCTTCCAAGGTTATTAATTACTTCATAAAAAGGTCTATAAACCGGAGGTTGTATTATTATTTTATCTCCAGGATTTGTTAAAGCTTGTATTGCAAATGCAATTCCTGGAACCACTCCAGGGATTGGAACAATCCAGTCTTTTTTTATTTTTACATTATGAATTTCATTAAACCATTTTATAATTGATTTATAATACCCTTCAGGCCTAAAAGTATATCCATATATTCCGTGCTTTGCTCTTGTTTTTATTGCATCAATTACTTCTTTTGGAGCTTCAAAATCCATATCTGCTACCCATAAAGGTAATAAATTATCATATAATTCATTATATCCATAATCCCACTTATACGAGTTTGTTCCACGCCGTTCAATGATTTTGTCAAAATCTATCATTGTTATCCCCCTCTTTTATGATAATCTGCCGTTATCAATTGTACCATAGATTGATTAATGCTTTTATTATGGTATAACCTTGTCGGAAATATAATTTTTTTACTAACTTTAGAGGAGGTAGATTTATGAGAAAACTGGTTAAAGGTTGTGGTTTTTTTATATTGATAGTTATAGTCTTGGCAGTGGCAGTGATACTTATACCATCTAAGGATAAAGAAGTTGCAGCAAATAGTGTTCAAACTCCAATTGCTCAAGAAGATATTGAAGAAGATTCATCACCAGTAACAGAAGAAATTGAATCTCAAGAAGTTGAAAAAACTCAAGAATCAAATAAAATTAAAGATTTTAAATCCTATTTAGAAGCTCTAGATAAAGAAATTGGATATGATGTTTTAAAAGAAAATTTAATAACAGGTAAGATTTTTAATGAAGTTAATAAAATGCAAGATAGAAATGAAACATATTCTTATATGATTTTATATTTAGAAGATAAAAGAAAAATATTAAAAGATATAATTAGTAAACTTGATTCTTTAAGAGATAGAATAGAAAATTCTGAAATTTATAGTGCAAATCAAGACTTATATATGGCTGCTATAAACATGGATTATACAGTTTTATATCTAATGGATGCGATTAAAGAGACAAGGGATCATGATACTGTTTCAAGATCTACAGCTAACTTTGCTGATAAATATTCAAAGGAAAGAGATAAATATATGGATAAATTTTTTGGATTTTATAAATTTCAAGTTGAAAAGCAAGGTTTAGAGGATGTTTTTGATTTAATAAAATAAAAAATATTAACACTGAAAAGAACCATCCTTTATAAATAGTCTTAAACTATAAATACCCCATTCTAACTTAAGGCAAGAATGGGGTATTTTTTATACTTATTATAAAAAGATTCAGAATTAATAAATCTTGGTGATAAAAGGTTTTAAAAGTACAAAATCATATACATAAATATTTCTTTTAAATAAAAATACCCGTTTCTAGTTTTTTTACTAGAAACGGGCATTATTGTAAGCATGAATAAAGTTTTTAAAGACAAATTTCTTAAAAAAGTTAATTTTTAGAAGTTTATTAGTTCTTTTATTGGTGGTATAGTGTCGATGTAATTTTTGTAATATACCAATTTAGTTCCAGGTTTTATAAGCGATGGATTTTTAATATTATTCCATCTTATTAAATCATTAAGTGAAACACCTAAGCGTTTTGAGATTGACCAGAGATTTTCACCAGGATTAATAACATATTCAAATTTAACAACAGTTTGCCAATTGTTATCAGTTGTTGCTTTAATATTTTTGTGTTCAAGAATGTAATCTGCCATTAATTCTGAAACTTCCATCATTACTTCTCTAACAACTGGTTTTCCTTTAAACATTGTGTAGCCACCACCGCCACCTGCTCTATAGTTGTTAAGGACAATTTCGTATTCTTTATCCATTTCAATTGGTTTTCCTTCGAACATTAAATCTATTATTCTATTTCCTGAAGGATTGTTGAGAACTATTTTATAACTAATCCCTTCCCACATGTCATAATTATAATGTCTAGGTTTAGGTTCAACCCAAGATTTATTGACTGAAACCATATAATTTTCCATAACAAAATAGTCAGCACTTTTTTCTAAAGCATCTTTTATGTCTTTACCAGTGACTTTAATAACTTTCAAGGTATTTGGGTAGATATAAACTGCGTTAATATCTCTTAATGTAATAGGTCCACTTTTCCATCCTTTAATGCTATTATTAAAGAGAGCAGTAGATGAAATTTTAGCTTTGCTGTAGTACATTTGAACTTTGTTCACAAATTCTATTAAAGGATTGTCTTGAAGCCTTGCAAAAAGAGGATTTTCTACCCAAAAATCTCCATCTGCATATCCAACGGGCTGATCTAACCATGCTTGAACTTTTTCATCATATGGTTTTATCAAAGAAGTAATTTCCTCATCTGCGGTAACTCCTTTTACAGAAACTTGCTCTACTGAGCTATCAATAACTTGCCATTTATTATCCTTTTTTTCAAGTTTTAAAACAATCTTTCCAAGTGATTTTCCCCAGTAAGAAGGCATTGAAACTGGCACATTATTTATTTTTGTTGCAATAGTTCTATGTTGATGGCCAAGTAGTAAAACATCAATTCCATCAACTTCTTGTAAGAGTTGATAAGCTTGATTTTCACCGGTTAATTCTTCTGTTGGTTCTCCTGTTTGAGGATCTCTTTCAAGGCCACCGTGATATGCAACAATTACTATATCAACATTTTCTTTGTTTTTAAGAATATCAACGTATTTTTTAGCAACTTCTACTGGATCTAAAAAGTCAAGACCTTCGATATTTTTTGGATCTTCCCAATTGGGGATGTACTTAGTGGTAAGTCCTAAAATTCCAATTTTTATATCTCCAACATTTACTATATGATAAGGTTTAAATAAAGATGAATTTTCTTTTACATCTATTATATTGGCGCTTAAAGCAGGGAATTGAGCTTCAGAAACTGCTTTTTTTAAAACCTCTAATCCATAGTTAAATTCATGATTTCCTATTACCCAGGCAGAGTAACCTAGTTTGTTCATTACAAGTACCATTGGATCGGCTGGCTTGTTATCTATTCTTGCATGATAATATTCCAAAGGGGTTCCTTGAATTAAGTCTCCAGTATCTACAATTATTACGTTTTGATACTCATTCCTAAACTGTTTTACCAGGGTTGCAATTTTTGCAAGCCCCACATCTGATGGAGAATTTGTAGCATAATTAATTGGTAAAATGTTTCCATGCAAATCGCTGGTGTGTAAGATAACTACTTCAGTTGAAAATAATAAGGATACAGCTAAAAAAATAATTAAGATACCTAAAAGTTTCTTCATACTTTCCACCTCCTACAGTGTTTTATTAACTTTTATCTCTTTTAAACATTCTCTACATAAAGCTATATATTTTTCTTTTCCACCAATATCTATTTCTTTATCGTCTTGGGTTATTTTAAAAGAATAAGTTGCTCTATGTTCCCCACATTTTTCACATACTGCTTTCTTTTTAATAACTTCATCTGCAATTGCCAGTAAATTTGCCGTTGTTTTAAAAGGCTTTTCTAGATATGAGATATCAAGACCTGCACAGTAAACATCGATACCTTTAAAGATAAGATTTCTGACTACATTTATCAATTCTTCGTCAAAGAATTGTACTTCATCTATAAATACTGCATCGATATTATTTGAAATATGATTTAATATTTCGATTGATTTTGAGATTTTATGAGCTTTTACTTTAAATCCCGTATGTGTTGAAACTATGTCTTCTCCATATCTGTTATCGATCGATGGTTTAAATACGATTGTTTTTTTCTTCCCTATATTATAGATTTCTACAAATGATAAAAGTTCAGTAGTTTTACCAGAATACATTGGACCAGTGATTACTGTTAGTTTTCCTACCATATTCTCCCTCCAATTAAATGATCTTTTTTTAGGTATATGTCTACTACACTTTATATTATATACCATTTTATATAAAAGATTTTTATGATAAAATTAAGTTGTATATAAATTGTATAAAAATAGCATTGGGAGTGATAGATTGACAATCAATCACTTTATAAAAAGGAAAATAAGAAACCATATTATTTTGCCGATTGTAATTATTGGAATAATTGCTGGAATCATTATGACGCTTTTAGGAATAAGAGCTATGTTTTTTCAATTGGAATTACAACTTTCCAAATCTGTGCGCGAGTGGAATGATTTGGGATTACATGTTGGAAATTTTTTAAATGTTTTAAGCCAGGACAAAAGTTTATTTGAAGATAAGAAAAATCTTGAAAATATTTTAAAAATTTTCTATGAAAATTATAAAAATATGATAGAGCACGTTTATTTTTCTCTTCCTGAAAAGAACCTTGTCTTTATTCCTGAAGCTAAAATCCCAGAAAATTTGTTGCCCAAAGATAGGCCCTGGTTTAAAAAATCTTTGGAAAAAAAGGATTTTTTCCAAGTTTCCCCACCATATATTGATGCTGTTACTGGTGAAATTATTCTAACCATATCAAAATATGTTGAAATGAGAAATGGATACGGAGTTTTAGGTGTTGATATAAACCCTAACTATATTGTTACTCATATTTTAGATAGAAATGTTATTTTAATTGATCAAGATAACACAGTGATTTATAGCAATAATAAGAAAATTATAGGGCGAAAATTAAAAATCGATCACGATAAAAAATATAGAATTTATAACTTTGATGTATTGTTATTTCAAAAAGCTTTAGGAGATATCTATATTGTAGTATATGAAAATTATGTGTAATGCCCCCCAAAAAATTGGACAAAAATTACGAAACTTTTGTAAAACTTAGATATTCTTCGTATACCTCTCGCGGACTTCTGTATTTCAACGCACT
>NZ_JAIHAP010000015.1:0-33046 GCF_020054775.1 Thermosipho sp. (in: thermotogales)
TGTGGAAATACCATGTCAAGAATAACTCTAATACCTTTTTCATGGAATTTTTGAACCATTTTCTTTACTTCGTTTATCCTAACATATGGGTCTCTTGGATTTGTTGAATATCTTCCTTCTGGAACTGTAAATAAGTAAGGATCATATCCCCAGTTGTAACTTTTTTCAAAATCTTTATCTTCTTCATCTCCAGTGTAAAAATCAAACATTGGAAGTATATGAACATGCGTAACTCCAAGCTCGACAAGGTGAGAAAGCCCTGTAGAAACTCCACCGGGTCCCTTTGTATTTTCTTCAGTTAATCCTATGTATGTTGCTTTGTTTTTTACTCCAGAGTTATCAAGTCCTGTCATATCGGCAATGTGGATTTCGTATATTATAGCGTCTTCTAATGCTTCCATTGGTGGTCTAATATCATTGTTCCAACCTTCTGGATCAGTCTTTTTAAGATCTACTACTGCACTTTTTGTTCCGTTTTTATAGACTGCTTTTGAATAGTAATCAACAGTTTCTCTAACTTTTCCATAGCTTTCAAATCTGTATTTGTAAAATACTCCGTCGAGATCTCCTTCAACTTCTGCTTGCCAGACACCATTTCCAACGTATTTCATATCAACAATCTTGTAAGGCTTTTCATCTTCGCCATTTTTGAAGAGTAAAACTTGAGCCTTTTTAGATACAGGAGACCATACTTTAAAGATAGTTTTTTCTTTGCTATATAAGTAGCCAAGTTCTCCATCATAGTAAAGATTATCTAAAACATCTAACATATAAACAGTAGACGGAGAGAAGCCCTCGATAAATAATTTTACATCTTTATTTAAGTCTTCTTTTGATAGAGCATCCTTTAAAATAATTCTTATATAATTTGTTTCTGAAAGATCTGTAGGATCTGCTTTTTCTATCTTTTCAACTTTTAATTCTTTTCCATCAACAGTTACTTTGATGTTTTTAAATGTCTTAGTGTCGATTTTGTTTGTAAGGTATGCTTCTATTACGTTGTAATCTTTTGCTGCAGCGAAAAACACTCTTGGGCTTGTGTCTGGCTTTGTTGTGTATATTTCCTCGACTCCCTGCAAGATCCACACCTCCGCTTTTCCATCTTTTATTTTGATAAATCTATCTTTTGCAACATCTTTTGCTTGCCACTCGTTTAATCTTACTATTATTCCAACTTCTTCTAAATCCATATCAAGTTCTATTTTTGCAACTACACCAAAATCATCAGTTTCAGTAAATTGATAGGCCTTTCCTTCCATTGAAACAGGTTTGGAAGGCCATATCCAAAGATTCCATCCTGCATAATTATCATCAAATCTGTGATAATGGACAGTTATAACTGTTTTTGAAAATGCAACCAAAGAGATTAATACAAAAATTAAAAATAATACCTTTTTGCTCATACTATCCCTCCCAAATTTACTCATTTATAATAATTAAAGCAAAATCGCCTGCATTAAGTTTTAATCTTAAAATATTACTTTTCTCTAAGAAATATTCCTCAAAACCATTCCATAACTTTACACTTTTTATTTCTATTTGTTTTCCAACAGTTTTATCAAGGTGTATTTCAAACTCTCTTTCCCATGAAAGATCAAGGTTTCCAATAACTAATATACCTTTATCATCTTTCCAATATGAATAGTTTGCCAAAAATCCGTCTTGATAATTAAAATAAACATATTTAAATTCACCTGAAAGTATAAAGTCTTCGTATTTTTTTCTATAAAATAGAAGATTTTTCAAGAAAGAAAATACCTTTTCATCATAACTATTCCAGTGAAGCACGTAGTGATCAAAAAATGCAAGTTTTCCATAAAATTCATCATCGGGTGGAAGAATAGTTTTCCCCCAGATTGTATTGTCTAATCCTAAATTCATTGGTTGAATTTCTCCTATTTCTTGCCCTGAGTTAATGTAGGGAAGTCCGTTAGGTATAAAATACATTAAAAATGGTGAAAGAAATTTTAATTTATCTCCAAATTCCCTTGCCTTTATTCTAGGAGTATCTGGTGTTTCAACTGAAGCAACAAATGGAATTTTTAAATTTACCGATGTTTCTTCTACTAATTTGTACATTTCTTCTCTTCTTGCGACGGAATACCAACTGTTACCTAGTATAACGTTGTAGCCTTCTTCCATTGCCTTTTTGTCATTTTTCATTTCAAGTTCTTCGGCTATAAACATAAATTCTGGATCGTTGTTTTTGGCTTTTGATATGATCATTTCTTGAAGTTTTTTAGGGAGTGCATGGCCCATATCAATTCTTGCACCATCGATTCCAAATTTCTTTTGATAGTAAGGAATTATATCAGAAATATATTCCCATAGTTCTATATTTTCATCTTCACCTGGGAATTTACTAGATTTGATTACGTCAAACAAAATGTAAGGTTTTTGATCGGGTGATATATATGGTTTTGCAATTTTTGGGTTGTCTAGGTACAACCTTAGGAATGTAACATCATCCCATGTTGGCTGAGTATCATTTATCCAGTCTGAAAATCCTGGAGGCGTAACTATACCAAATTCTTTTATTATGTTTACTAGAATATTTCCTTCCATTTTTTTAACCTTTTCCCATTTTTTTGGATCGATCTTATCAGGAGAATCGACAAATTTTTTTAGATGTTTTCTAACCTCTGTGTTTCTATAAATTACAGGTATATCTTCTGCATCTGGAATTTTAAATGGTAAGTTATCAATGATTGGAGGTTTATATTCTGAAAGCTCATCTACCTTTATCCAGTAGAACCAATCTGGATGTTCCCTTATTAAATCAGAATCTCTTGAAGCGGTTCTTGGAATAAAGTCAAGGACAACTCTAATACCAAGGATATGAGCTGCTTCTACTAACGCTTGAAATTCTTCTTCTACGTTGAATCCTTCAAGTAGAGGGTCATGATAATTTTCATCAAGTTTTAAAGGATTTTTAACTGCATAAGGTGAACCTATACTGCCTTTTTTGAATAAATTGCTAGATTGGCTTATGGGAAGCATGTAAAGTGTATTTACATTGAAGTGTTTAAGATAAATGAGTAAAGCAATCATTTTTAAAAATGTTCCTGATTCTTTAAAACCCAATATATCAGTTTCTTCAAAATTTGCAAACCCCTTGTGATTGTATGCAACTGTCATTCTTGGCAAACTACCATATATTATTGCCTTTTTATGCCAATCCTTTTCACCTGTTATATTAGAAATTGATTTAGAGTAGTTTACTTTTTCTTTTCTTTGTGAGTTTATATATGAAACAACTTTATAGAAAAACTCGTATGGATCAACAAAAATTGTATTTCCTTTTTCTTCAAATATATTTCCAAATATTTCTTTGTTAGAATGTATCCAAAGCTTAGGAATTGCATAATTTTTATGCCCACTTATTTTGCTTTTTAAATATTTTTCTAAGTCCTTTAACATCACGCCACCTCCATAGAAACGGTTCCAATTTAAACCTAAAATATTATATCACATTCGAAAAGAATATCTATACTATTTTAGTATTCCAAATTTGATTATATTTATAACTTTTTCAATTTCTTCCATTATCTTTTCAAGGTTGCTTTCAAATTCGTAGTAGTATTTTTTTGAAAAATATTCCAAAATTTCGAAAGTTATTTTAAAGGAAAAATTTCTGTCCATGTTTTCCTTTAATTCAAGTTTTTCAAATTTTTCAGAAAAATAAGGTATATATTTTGAATAAATTTCTTGATTTAACTTGAAAATTTTTTCTTTTAGACTCTCAGGTATAGATTCAACTGTTTTAAAAAATTGAAGATACTCAGGTTTTTCTTTTGCTATTTCAATTTTTTTATAGCTCCATTTTATTAAAAACTCAAAAAAATCAAGATGAGTATTTTTAGAATAAAATTTCAAAAATTCTTTTTCATATTCACCTTGGATTTTTTTAAAACATTCTATGTATAGATTTTCTTTATTTTTAAAGTGGTAAAAAATTGCTCCTTTTGAAACTTTTGAAGCTTTTGAAATTGTATTTGTGGAGGCAGCAAGAAAACCTTTCTCTGCAAATTCTTTTAGGGCATATTTAATAATTTTTTCCTTTTTTGTCATTTAGATATTGACATCCTTTCTAGTAAATATTTTAAGTCCGAACAGAGAAATTACAAAGCCTAAAAGTATAAGGATTATTGAGTTATTTATATATACTACATTATTGTTTATAGTATCACCTATTGAAATATATTTAAAAATTGATAAATACCTTAAAAAAGAAAATTTTTCGTTTGCACTTCCTAGAATATCAATTATGTACATTAATATAAAAGATGAGAGTGATAATGATATAGAAAGCATTGTTTTTTGAAATATTACAGATAGAAAAATTGTTAAAAAACCAAAGAAAATTTCTATGACATATAAATATAGGGAATATCCAAATAAGATGTAAGGGCTGTATTCATAACTTACATATACCTTAAAAAGTGCTAACACACTTGCACAGAATATTAGAAAAAAGAGTGTGTAGAAAATAAGAATAGCAATTAGTTTTTCTAGGTATATTTTTTTTCTACTTATTGGTTTAACAAGCAAATATTCTATTGTTTTATTTTCAAATTCATTGGCAAATAAATTTGATGCAAGTATTATGGAAAAAACCCCTGCAAATATTTGAGCCATCATCATTATTTTCATTCCAAAAAATCCTTCTGGAGTTATTGAATTTTCAGAAATGTTAAAAATTTTAACCATAAATTTTGGAAGTGATTTAATAAAATTTATCATTTCCTCTGAATCTTTCATTACTGTATCTATAAAAGGGGCGATCATGTAAGAAAATAAAAATAATACAAATGCCCAAATTATAAATAACTTTATATTAGATCTCAATTCTTTTTTTAAAATTAACATTTTCTACGCCTCACCTTAGATTGAAATATCATTATTTTTGAATATGTAATGTGATGAAATAAATAAAATTGTTGAAATAAAGATAATTGCAGCTACTGCACTGTAATTTATAGTTAGTTCTTTAAGTATATCTATTGTTGAAAAATAATAGAAAATGCTTATTTTTCTAAGAAATTCAAAGTTTTCAACACCTTCGGTAACAGAATTTAGAAAAAACATTAAAAAGACAAACGATATAGATATAGTATTTACAAGCTTCCTTTTTCTAAATATCATAGATAAAAGCGTAGAAAATGATGCAAAGAAAATGGACGAAATAAATATGTAAATGAAAAAATAATTCATAACAAGCTTGCTAAAATTTTTAACGTATAAAGGAAAGAATATATGCTCTGAAAACAAGAAAGTAAATGAGAGTATTGTTATAAATAAAATTGTGGCTGCTATTTTTGATAAAAAAGTTTTAGTTCTACTAACTGGTTTAACAAGCAAATATTCTATTGTTTTATTATCAAATTCACCTGCAAAAATTTTACTTGCGATTATTGAGGAAAATATTCCAAAGAAAATAAACATAAATGTCATACCTTCGGTTCCAAAGATACCTTCCGGTTTAGATAAAACGTCAAGTTCAATATTAAATGTTTTTAATAATTTTTCTGGCATATTTTGGATTATTTTTAAAGCAGGTGTATTTTCATCTAAAAAGAATGTTGTTGCAGCCGAAAACATCCAAATAAAAAGGGATATAACTATCATCCAAATAAGAATGACTATTATATTTTGATTTATTTCTTTTTTTAGTATATTCATATTTTCACCACCTATTTATAAAGTTTTAAAAAAACATCTTCAAGTGCAGGGTTTTTGATCTCAATATCTTTGAACTCACAATTTAAAAGATCATTTAAGAATGTTTTTAATTCTATTGATCTTATTTCGAATGTGTAACTTTTTGAGTCTTTTTTGAAACTGTATTTTTTTATTAGATCACATTCCTTTAAGCCGTATACATTAACTAATTTTATGGAAAAATCTTTTAAACTTTCTATATTTCCAAATTTTACGATATTTCCATCTTTTATCATTGCAAATTTATCACATAATTTTTCGACTTCTGATAATATATGAGATGAGAACAATATTGCCGCACCATTTTTTTATGTTCTTCTAAAAGGGCGTAAAATTTTTGCTGGACTAGTGGATCAAGACCACTTGTAGGTTCGTCTAGTATTAAATATTTTGGTTTGTGTACTAGTGCTTGAAGAATTGCTATTTTCTTTTTGTTTCCAAGAGAAAGTTCTTTAAATTTTTTATTTAAATCTATTCCTAATGTTTTGATAATATATTTTTCATAATCTTGATCTATATTTTGATAAAATGCCCTGTTAAATTTTAGAAAATCTTTTATTTTCATGTCACCATAGAAATTTACTTCTCCTGGAATATATCCAATATTTTTTTTGACTTTGTCAATTTCAAATGGCATCTTTTTATTATCAATATAAGCTTCACCATTATCGGGAGTAAGAAAACCAGTTAAAATTCTAATGGTTGTTGTTTTTCCAGCACCATTAGGACCTATTAATCCAACTATTTCGCCCTCTTTTACTTCAAAACTTACATCTTCAATGCCAACATTTTTTCCATAATATTTTTTCAAATTTTTAACCTTAATCATTTAAAAATCACCTCCTAACTATTTGACCATATGGTCAGTTAAGATTATATCATATATTTATGGTTAAAGTCAAAATATGGTAAAATAATCAAAAGAATGATAAAAGGTTGAAGGGAGGTTTGTTATGTTTAAGAATTTATTGTACTTTTTACTTGGAGGAATTGTAATTCTTTTAGTTATTTTTTCAATTAATTCGTATTTAAAAGAAGATGGATTACAAGAATTTTTGCCAAAACTTAAAGTTGATGGAGCACTTTTAGATGAAAGTTTTTTAACGTTTAACGATGAAAACCTGCATGAATTTGAAGTTGTTCTAAATCAAAAAAATAAGTATGTAGCATTTACGGTTACTGCCAATCAAAAAGTAGAAGTTTATCAAGATGGAAAATTAATATTTTCTTTAACTGGACCAGATCTAAATTCATGGCATAGGTATTACTATCTTCCATTAAATGGGACAACAAAATTTTTATTTTATTCAAAGAATGTTGGTGGTGTTGAATCAAGCTGGTATATAGGTAATTTAAAAGATATTCAGAGTGTGGTTGAAAAACATAATTTTGCTAACGAAATGCTTCATCATTTTACATCAGGTTTTGCAGTAGCTATATTTATATTAATGCTCCTTATGTATTTTGGAATAAGAGATAAAAGTTTATTATTTGGAGCAATAACAGTTTTAAGTCCAGTTTTATTGTCTTTGGATGAAATGAATTTAATAATGACTCCGCTTCTATTTTGGAAAAAGATTGTAATTTTAGGAGCTGCTTTATCAATGTACTTTGCATTAGAATTTGCATATAGCTTGTTTAAAATAAAGAAAAATCTATTATTCAAGATTTATGCGATAATTTATTGGATTTTATATGCAAGAGTTTTATTTGCTGCAAATCTTTCAACCGTTAGGGAATATTATTCTCAATTTTATCTGTTTGCAATTTTTGCTTTATTCTATATCTCATATATCTTTGTAAAAAATTCTAAGAATTTTTCAGAAAGAATAGTAACACTAGGACTGGGAAGCGTTGTATTTGGAATATTACTGTCTATTTTCTCAATCCTAGGAATGGTTGAGGTAAACTATATGTTTTTTAATCTTGCTC
This sequence comes from Thermosipho sp. (in: thermotogales), assembly GCF_020054775.1. Taxonomy (NCBI): domain Bacteria; kingdom Thermotogati; phylum Thermotogota; class Thermotogae; order Thermotogales; family Fervidobacteriaceae; genus Thermosipho; species Thermosipho sp. (in: thermotogales). Next base: position 7,654 of record NZ_JAIHAP010000015.1, read on the forward strand.
AGACAGGATTTGGAATTACACTTGGTATGTATGCTTTTGTAAAAATAATTGAAATTAACAATGAAACAAAAGTTGCAAATGAAAAGATTAACAATTTGCTTGAACAGGAAAGAGAGAACATGAAAATCCTTGAAAGATGGTCTCAGAAAGCAAGAGAACTTTCTCAAGTTGTTTTTGATACAACTAAAAAAGTCCAGGAAATAGATTTGAGTTTATACGAGAATGCAAAAATTGTTGATAGTGACATAAATAATCTTTTATTTGTACTTGAAAAATTTAACGGATTTTTAAATGAAGTAGAGGAAAAGACAAACGAAATATCAGAAAAGATCAACAAAGTAAGTAAAATAGGTGAAAAGATTGAGCAATCCTCCAGAGAAAATTTAGCAAATCTTTCAAGTGTACTGAAGATGACAAAAGATCTTATAAAAGTAAATGACTCTCTTAATGCGTCATTTGTTGAATTTTCAAAAGGTATTGATATGATCGAAGATGTTACAACAAAGATTCAAGATATTGCAGAACAAACTAATTTGTTGTCTTTAAATGCTGCAATTGAAGCAGCGAGGGCAGGAGAAGCTGGAAAAGGATTTGCTGTGGTTGCAGAAGAGATTAGAAAGTTGTCCCAAGACACAGGAAGGTTGGTAGAGTCTATAAATGAAACAGTGGGCAGTACAAGAAGAACTTTTTCAAAAGTTAATTCGATAATTGTGGAATTGTCAAATAACCTTTCAACTGTAATTGATAAAAATCAGAGTGTTTTAAATTCAATTGATGAAAATACAAATGATATGTCCGATATGTTTGAAGAATTTAAGATAATTGTAGAAATGGCGGAAATGCAAAATCAGCTTTCTCAAAATGTTCAACAAGAAGTTCAAAAAATAGAGGCTATAGCAAGAGATGTTGAGGAAAAATTCAAGGAATTAAGAAGAAAACAGGAGGAAATTTCGCAAATGATTAAGCAAATATCTCAAAAATCAGATGAGTTAAGTAATTTATAGGGGGATAATTTCCCCCTATTTTTTTAAAGATTAGATCTTAAAATATATTCTCTTAGAGCATCTACCGCCGCACCAAATTCTATGTTGTTTTTTAGCCCTCTGTATGTTATAGATACGGGAAAATTAGAAATGGAATGAATTTTTCTTTCAAGTTCATTCGAAAACCATTTTGTTACACCTTCACCAGAAAGAATTATTTTTTCAGGGTTGAAAAGTTTAAAAATATTAGTAAGAAAAATAGCAAGGTATTTGAAGGATTCATTGTAGATTTCTTGGGCCTTTTTTTCGTATGTCTTGTGCAAATTTCTAAGTTCGTCTAAGTCATTATTATATAACTCTTCATTTAGGATGAAATCTTCAATTTTTAAGTTCGAAAATTTATATCTTTTTAGATTTGCATAATCTGAAGCTATGGTTTCAAGGCAGCCAGTTGCTCCACAGTAGCACTTTTCATTTGTTCCTACATAGAAATGCCCAAGTTCTATTATTTTTCTTTCACTTTTTTCATATATCCCGCGTGATTCATAAAAGCACGCTCCTATACCAGTTCCATAATTTATTACTAGTATCTTTTTTCCACCGTGCTTTACAAATTCTTCAGTTGCGATTGCTTCGACATCATTAAGTAGACTTACAGTGGCATTAGGAAGTAATTTTTTAATTATATAGTGTGGATTAAAGTTTTCAAGTTTTAAGATCTTAGAGTTTGCTTTGTCTTTATCTATATTTCCTGAAAGAGCAATTCCTATAGCTTTTATTTTATCTAAAGATGATACTTTTTTGATAATTTTCTCTAGAATTCTTGATATGTTTTCATTTCCAATATCATTTTTTGTTAACTTTATAGATATTTTCTCTTCTTCTTCAAAGTATCCATTAAAAACAGTCAAATTTACACTTTCTCTACCAATTCTAATTCCAATACTTTTCCAAAAATTCTTGTCCATCTTGATTATATGTTTAGGTCTTCCTACAGTTTCACTTTCGCTTTTTAATACAGTAATATACCCTTTCTTTTTTAAATTGTCCAATATATACGAAAGGGTGGAAGGAGTAACTTTTAAAGATTTTTGCAGTTGATTTCTGTAGGCTTCGTTTTTAAAGAGTAGGTTTAACAGTATTTTTTTTGAATTATTTAATTTCAACTGATAACCTCCTTTATAACTTTTAAATACCTTTTTAGATGTGAAGTAGTTAAAAATTTCTCTTTAACTACTTTTCTAGCGTTTTTGCCTAATTGTCTCCTTAGGTTTTCATTTGTTATTATTTCATATATTGCATCAGCAAGTTCTTTTATATCATTTCTAAAAAAACCATTAAAACCATCTACTACTTGTACCTTCACACCGCCTACTGGTCTTGCTACCACAGGATTTTGTTTCCAGAGCATTTCAGATATTACAAGCCCAAACCCTTCTTTTGTTGCAGTGTGCAATCCAACTGTTGATATAGTTTGAAAAGCATTAACTTCTATATGTCCAACACCCTTTAGATCAGTTAGAAAGTGAATATCAGGATCAGTGCCAGCGTATCTTAATATATCTTCAAATAATATCCATCCTTCGGGATCATCTTTAGCCATGGCTGAAACGATGAGTAATTGTATGTCAACTTTTTCTTTTAAAATCCTATATACATCAATAGCACTTTTTAAATCTTTCCATGGATCAAACCTTGCAACCACTGTAACAATAGGTCTATTTAGGTCAATATTATACTTTAAAGCAATTTCTTCAATTACTTTTTTTGGAAGTTGCTTGTTTTTATCACTTAATGGATCTATACTTGGAGGAAATTCAATAGCTATTTGTTTAAATGGCTCTTGAACATATTCATTTAAGTGAAATAAAGCTTTTGAGTATTTATCTGCTGCTTTGTAAGTAATTCTATTCCAAACATTAAAATTTGGATTTGAAGTATCAATATGACATCTCCATATATACTTTCCATCTTTAAATAAAGGTATAAAAAATGGTTGAGGATCATGAATTATAACAGCGTCGGCATCCAAATTTAACTTTTTTGCATTATCTTTATTAACCTTTTCAAAGAGTTCAAATTCATTATCTGAGATATCAATATCGGCTCCTTGAAAAGCATTATGAAGTTTTTTTGTAACATTAAAAAATTCATTTGGTGCTTCTAAAACTTCCCAAGATGTATTTAAACCTAGATCATTCATTAATGGGGCTAAAGTATAGAGTAACTCTGCAACTCCGCCTCCATATGAAGTGGCGTTTACGTGGACAACTTTAAGACCCTTTAATTCTTTTGAAAGTTCTATCAACTCTTCAACCTCTTCTTTTGCCACTGTATTGTAGTCGCTAATTTTTCTTACAGGCAGTTCTACTCTCATGTTTTCTCCTCCTTTAATTCGAATTTCGAAAAAATTATATCACAGTCCAAAAAAATACAAAAATGACTAATCACAGAAAATAGGTAGAAAATTTCAGTTAGTAAAGTTATATCGAGAATAAAAAGATATTTTGCTTACTTTTGAATAAAATGTATTGATTAAAATGTAAACTTTTTCATTTTTCGTTTTGGTAAAATAATTAAAATTAGAGGCGATTATTTGATATTATTTGAAAATATTTTGTTTTATTAATGGTTTAGAAAGATGTATGCGATGTGATATTATAAATTCGAAAACCGAAAAAATATTTATGATTTATTTCTAATAAGGAGGTGTAAGTATGAAAAGGCTGTTTGTTTTATTTTCTTTGCTTTTAGTTTTTGCTTTATCATTTTCAATTACCACTATTACTATGACTTCTGGAGGTGTGGGAAAGGAACTAGAAGTTTTGTATGCACAATTAAAAGAATTTATGAAGCAAAATCCAGACATTGTTGTTACGGTAATTCCAATGCCTGATTCTTCTACAGAAAGACATGATTTGTACGTTACTTATTTGGCAGCTGGTGAAAGTGATCCTGATGTTTTAATGTTGGATGTAATTTGGCCTCCAGAATTTGCTCCATTTTTAGAAGACCTAACAGATGACTATGATTATTTTGAACTTGATAAATTTTTACCAGGAACTGTAAAATCTGTTACCGTTGATGGAAAAATTGTTGCGGTGCCTTGGTTTACTGATGCAGGACTTTTGTATTACAGAAAGGATTTATTAGAAAAGTATGGATATGATCATCCACCTCAAACATGGGATGAACTTGTAGAAATGGCGCAAAAGATTTCCAAGGCAGAAGGTATTGAAGGATTTGTCTGGCAAGGTGCAAGATATGAGGGGCTTGTTTGTGATTTTATGGAATATGTCTGGTCATTTGGAACAGATGTTTTGGATGAAAATGGTAATGTAATTATTAATAACCCAAAAGCTATTGACGCATTAAAATTCATGGTTGATTTAATTTACAAGTATAGAATTTCACCTGAAGGTGTTACAACGTATATGGAAGAAGATGCAAGAAGAATATTCCAAACAGGAAATGCAGTATTTATGAGAAACTGGCCATATGCATGGTCACTTGCTAATAGTGATGATTCACCAATTAAAGGTAAGGTTGGAATTGCTCCGCTTCCAAAGGGACCTGGCCCAGATGGAAAACATGCAGCAACATTGGGTGGATGGAATCTTGGAATAAATGTATATTCTTCTCCAAAAGAAAAAGAAGCTGCTAAAAAACTTATAAAGTTCTTAACAAGTTCAGAGCAACAACTTTATAAGGCAGTAAATGCAGGTCAAAATCCAACAAGAAAAGAAGTTTATAACAAACCAGAATTGAAAGAAGCTAATCCATTTATGGTTGAATTGTTTGATGTATTTATTAATGCACTTCCAAGACCAAGAACAGCAAGTTATGCAGAAGTTTCCGATGCTATCCAAAGATATGTACATGCTGCATTAACAAGGGAATTAACACCTGAGCAAGCAATTTCAAGACTAGAAAAAGAGCTAAAAATGTTGCTTGGAAAATAAATTTGTGGGGGACTTTCCCCCCACAATTTATAAAGAGGTGAGTATATGCAGAGGAAGGAGCCATTAATTGCTTTTTGGATGATTTTGCCGGCTATATTAGTCATCTCAGTGATTGCATTTTTTCCACTTTTTAAAACGTTCTATGATAGTTTTTATTCATTTAGTCTAAACCCAAGATTTCCTAGACAATTTGTTGGATTTGGTAATTATATAAGGCTTTTCAATGATTATAGATTTTGGGATGCACTAAAAACTACAATAATTTTTACTCTCGTTTCAGTTGCACTAGAAACAATTTTGGGTTTAATGATTGCCTTGATAGTTAATCAGGATTTTAAATTTCGTGGGGCTGTAAGGGCTGCTATGCTTATTCCTTGGGCAATTCCAACAGCAATATCTTCTCAGATGTGGAGATGGATGTTTAATGATCAATTTGGGATTATGTCCAGGTTTTATGAAGCACTTCATATAATAGAGCCTGGAACTCCAATTCTTGGAAGACCAAATTTAGCACTTTGGGCTATTATACAAGTGGACGTTTGGAAAACAACTCCATTTATGGCTCTTTTAATATTGGCTGGTTTGCAGTTGATCCCAGAGCAGTTGTATGAAGCAGCAAAAATTGATGGTGCCAATATGATTCAAAGATTTTTTAAAATTACATTGCCACAGCTAGCTCCTACCATAGCTGTTGCTTTAATTTTTAGAACTTTGGATGCGTTAAGGGTTTTTGATGTTGTCTATGTTATGACTCGTGGAAGTGTAGGTACAGAAACTTTGTCAGTTTACAATAGAGTATTGTTAATGGATAGAGCATTTACAAGCGCTTCATTTGGGTATGGTTCTTCATTGTCGGTTATAATTTTTCTATTAATCTCAATTTTTGCAATTATTTATATTAAATCTTTAAAGCTCCAGTTTGATTAAGGAGTGTGAAGAAAATGCAGGCAAAAAAGATAATTTATAGATTTATATTGTATTTCTTGGTTGCTATCATTTTGATATGGTGTATTTTTCCTTTTTATTGGGCAATAATATCATCTTTAAAGCCCGATAAGGATTTGTTTGAAGTTTATCCTTCTTTGTTTCCTAAAAGAATAACTTTTGAAAACTATATTAAAGTATTTACTGAAAGACCTTTTCATATTAATATTTTAAATAGCGTAATTGTTGCAGGTGTCACAACGCTTGCCTCACTTTTGATAGGTTCTCTTGCAGCATACGCCATTGCAAGGTTAAGATTTAAGGGTAAAGTAATAGTAATGTCTTTGATATTAGCTGTTAGCATGTTCCCTCAGGTTTCCATATTAGGTTCACTGTTTGTTCTTTTGAGAAAAATGCATTTAATAAATACATATCCTGGTTTGATACTACCGTATATAGCTATTACTTTGCCTTTAACAACATGGATTTTGCAAAATTTCTTTAGAGAATTACCAAAAGAAGTTGAAGAATCAGCAGCTATTGATGGATGTTCAAGATTAAGAACACTATGGTCAATAGTTCTTCCTATGGCGGCTCCTGGACTTGTTGCAACTGGATTGTTGACCTTTATTTCAGCATGGAATGAATTTTTATTTGCTCTAACGTTTATGCAGCGCCCTGAAAAGTACACTGTTCCTGTAGCGATTGCACTTTTTAAGGGAGCCTCACAATATGAGATTCCTTGGGGTCAAATAATGGCTGCTGCTGTAATTGTAACTACTCCGTTGGTTATTCTGGTTTTGATTTTCCAAAAAAGGATTATTGCCGGTCTTTCAGCTGGTTCTGTGAAAGGGTGATATTTTGAAAAATTTAACTGTTAAGAAATTTAATGATTTTTACGATGAAGGTAAATTAACTTCTGAAAGACTGGTTGAGTTTTATCTTGAACGTATTTCAAAAATTAATTTGAACGCAATTCTTGAAATTAATCCTGATGCACTTTTTATTGCAAGAGCTTTAGATAGAGAGCGAAGAAATGGTAAAAAAAGGAGTAATTTACATGGAATCCCTGTTATTATTAAGGGAAATATTGATACTAATGATAAAATGCAAACTACAGCAGGTGCTAAAGCTTTGGAAGGAAATTTTGCAAGTTCCGATGCTTTTATAGTTAAAAAGTTAAGAGAAGCCGGCTGTGTAATCATAGGTAAGGCAAATTTGACGGAATTTGCAAATTTTGTATCTTTTAAAATGCCAAATGGATATAGTAGATTGGGAGGTCAGACTAGAAATCCTTATGGAGATTTTGACACTGGTGGTTCAAGTTCTGGCTCAGCAGTTGCAATTGCTGCAGATTTAGCACTTCTTTCGATAGGAACTGAAACTTCGGGTTCTATTCTTTCGCCTTCTAGTATGAATTCTTGCGTTGGTTTAAAGCCAACTGTAGGTACAGTAAGCAGGACAGGTATTATACCAATTTCATTCACACAGGATACTGCAGGACCAATAACAAGAACGGTAGAAGATGCTTTTGAATTGTTTAAGGTGATTTTTGGATATGACCATAAAGATCCTGCAACATACTTTATTAAAAATTTTTCTTTTGATAGTAAAATAGAAATTATTCATGATTTATATGGTATGAAATTTGGTTATACAGATCAAATATTTGAATGGATGAATAAGGAGTTAGTGGATATATTTTTGGAAAATTTAAAAAAGATTGAAAAATTGGGTGGGAAGGTTAAAAAAGTAGAATTTAAAAATCTTAACAAAATAAATAACATAGAAGTTTTATATTATGAGTTTAAATTGGGGATTAATAATTATCTAAAAGATAAAAATTTAAAGGTTAAAACGTTGAGTGATATTATAAAGTATAATTTTGAAAATAGAGATGCAATACCATATGGACAGAATATCTTGCTTTATTCAGATGCAACTGATATTAAAGATGGAAGATACATAGAATATCTTTTAAATGATAGAAAGTATGCAAAAGGTGAGATAGATAGATTATTTAATGAAAATGATCTGGATGCATTATTGTTTCCAGCAAATTATGGTGCACACATTACAGCAAAAGCACAGTATCCGTCAATTGTTGTTCCAGCAGGCTTTACTGAGAAAGGACCTTTTGGCCTTACTTTTTCAGCACGGGCATTCGAAGAAAATAAATTATTTTCCATTGCTTTGTTATTTGAAAAAAGTTTTTCAGAAAGAAAACTTCCTGAGTTAGATTAGGAAAAAGTAAAATTTTTTAATTAGGCAGTTTATTGATTCTAAGATTTTCAAATAAGAAATATAAAGAAGTAGAACATGTAGAGCTTTTGTTAGAGCAGAAGATTAAATATTCTTAAAAAATAAAGGATACTGACAAAGAAAGTATGTAGAAAAAATGAAAGTATATATAAGAACTATGGAAAGAAATTATTAATAAATAGGTTGGAAATAGAGTGGTATTTAGAAAGGATGATGCAGATGGTAAAGATAAAGGAAAATGAATGAGATGACACTTCATATTAAGTTCTAAAACTTTGGTTAACAATGTTAATAGATACATTTAAGATTTATCCTAAAATATTAGATTGTTCGACAATAGTTTTTACATTTGTTAGAGTGAGTAAAAATTTAGTTGATTTATATTTTCGTAAAAAATTAATTTGAGGCAGATTTTGGATAAATCCCACCTTACCTTATTTTGTTAGTAAGGTGGGAATATTTTTTTTAATTAATTTTGAATTCTATTTGGGTAGGGGATACTTTTAGAACTTTAATATTTAAATTTATAAATGAGGTTACTATACTTATAATTTCTTCGTTTGTTAAATGTGTACTCAGTGATAATATTCCAAAATTTTCCTCTTTTTCGATTAATTCTACTTTTTCAAATTTTTCTGATAAATAATCTTTCATAATTAATATGTATGTTGATTTTTCAAAATAAAATTTTAGATTTATTTTTCTTACTACATTAGATTTTTCTGCCGATGAGTAAGGCTTTTTTAGTTCCTCAATTAACTTGTTTATAAAATCAGAAAATTTTTCAGAATTTAGGATTTTTGATAAAGCAGCTTCTTTTGTAGCACCTGCTGCAACATCTTCAAAGTTTTCACTTTTTACTATTTGTCCCGTTAAAGTATTTATTATTTGAACATTTAAGAATAATCTCATTGACCATATTTTGTATTCGCTAGAATACGCTTCTCCATAATTTACTTTAATATTTATTACATATTTTGCAGCACTAAGGATTGCAAGTTTTGAGAGAATATTTGGGTCTGAATATTGCGCAAGTTTTCTTGAATATTCCTTTGAAACTAAGTTAATGCCAGATTCTAAGAGTTTATTTTCGAAAATTGGTTCGATATATCCATATTGGTCATTATTTACAACAATTACTGCATATCCGACTGGTTTTTGACTTATAATCTTAGTAACTAAATCTTTGAATTCATCTCTGTTGAAACTTACATTGATAACTATATTATATGTTTCATTTTCGTATTTTTCTTTTACAATTTCATATTTTAAGACCCCAAAAAGCGCATTAACTAAATCTTTATCAACTGGAATAGAAAGTAATAAGTTAACATCTTGCGAAAAGACAATTCCGATTGCTTTTTTTACAGCTAGTGTTAATGCTCCTTCAATTGCTGCGTTTCGTTGGTTTGCTACACCTTGTGATGAGATTCTAATTATCTCTCCTACTTTTTGCGAAGAAACGCCAGCGCCTTCGCTGGTACCTGGTGAGTATCTTTCAAAAATGAGATTTCCAAGTGATACCTCTACTAAAATATCTTTATCTTTTACTATTCCACTTAAAGTGCCTTTTCCGTCTTTTATTGTTATAAATTCAGGGAATTCTGCGTTTTTAGCTTTTACGTTAAATGTATAATTTCCTTTTATTTTTGGAGACAACTCTACAAAGATATCTATTCTTTGACCTATTGAAACTGATTTTGGACCATTTAAAGTAATTTTTATATCTTTGACAAATGTTTTAGCCTTTTCCTTTAAAGGTTCTATTTTATCTTGTGGAAAATCAATGCATTGAGAATTTAGTTTATCAATTGCTTCAAGTAACTTTAATGCATTTTCTACTGTCTTGATTTCTTTGTTTTCTAAATCATTGTAAAGTGCAATTATATCATTCCAGCTTTTTTTGATTTTAGAAACAGTTGAAATAAGCTCTGAAACCATATTAGCAGGAAGTTTATCCTTATTTTCTGAAATGAGTTTTTCATATTCAGAAACAATTTTTTGAGCTGAATATATCATCTTTCCCTCAAGTAATGATTGTCCTATCTTGATGGCAAAGTATGTTCTATATGCAAATAATGCAGTTTCTTTGTCAAGAAGTCCTAATACTTTTGTATAGTATTGGCCATTGATTAATCTTTTATCGATTAAAGTAAAATCAACACCAACTATTTCTATATCAGTTGTTGTGTTAACTATATTTTCAAGCTTTGTTTCAGCTTTTTCTTTTACTTGTTTATTTTCAATAATTTGTGTTAGGTTTTCTTTGAGAGTAGAATCGCTTTTTATTTCCACATAAATTTGCTCTGCAATTTTTCTCAGAGCATCTTTTTTTGCAATTTCTTCTGATTCAACATCGGTTTTTCCATATCCTTCTCCTACTGCTCCAATGAAACCGTATGGAATAACAACATTGTTTGCTGATGTTTTTGATTCACTACTTGTAGAGTTATTATCACATGAAAATAGGAAAAATAGTAAGACAGAGATAAATACAATAAGTATTTTCTTCATTTGTTCACCCCTAATCAGAATGACATAAAGTATCCTACACCAATTTGCAAGAATGAAGTTGTATCAAGTTTAAATAACATATCGTAAATACTTCTACTTATATCGTCTGGAAAGAGCATGGAGTATCCAGCTGTTGCAATGATCCCAGATTTAGGTTCAAATTCGTATTTAACTTGTATACCTGCATTTAAGCCGAATATAGGTAAAAATGAATCATTACTATCATTATTTGTGTTGTAAATTGCTAGAATTTGCAGGCCACCATGAATTCCTGCAGAAATTTGTCCTACTTCAACAAGGTCGAATTTTCCACCGACTGTTACATATCCTGGTATGTATCCTACAAAAGAGGAAAGAACAATACCACTTTCAACGTATAAATTATTTTGCCATCCCACAAATCCAAGTGCAATTTTTCCAGCGTATAATCCAACATTTATTCCGCCAAACATTGAGGATACTGGATATTCTATTGCAGGATCATAGACTGAAGGCATTGCTCCATATTTAAATTTTGCAATGACAAGATTATTATTCCTGTCAATTCCTATTACTTCAGCGTAACCAATTTCTCCAGTTGAGGTTTCTAATTTGAATATAAAACCATTTTTTGCAATTTTTGGATCAAGTCCTGCAAGGTAAATTTTGTTTCCTTCAATTTTTGAAACATATGCTTCTAATTTAAAATATTCTCTTAATGATAGCCACATATCTTCAGCACTAGACATAAGTATGGAATTAATGGCTTTTTGCGGAGTCTCTTCTTCAGTATAAGTTTCTTTTGCAAATGGTGTAGAAGCAAGGAGTTCTCCGGTTTTAAGATCGTACAATTTTAAAGAAAGTCTTAAACTTGCAGTATAGCCGTTTTTTTCATAATTTGATGTAAGTTCGGTGAGAGTTAACAAAATTGCATATCTTGCGCCCAAGATCTTTCCAGCTTCAAATGTTTGCTCAACAATTCCTAGATCTCCAAGGTTTCTTTCTTTGACTATCATATCTAAATCATTACGGGAGAATACCCTAAATCTTCCAAGTTCTAAGGCTTTTTGCTCTAGTATTGATATGAGAAAATCTGCTTCATCCATATTCCAACCATTTCCAATTTTTGCAGGAAGTATTACTATTCCAATTTTTTCTGATACTGTGATTGCAAATAATGACGAAAGTAAAATAACGATCATTAAAAATATTGCCAACTTTTTCATTTTCTCACCCCCATGAGATATTATAGCATAAATTAATTTTTAAAAAAAATATTAAAATCCAAATACAATACCTGATGAAAATCCTTTTTGAGAAATATCTAGGAAAAATCCAAAAATTTCATTTGAAAACAAAGAATATTTTTTTGCAGTATTTATTCTTAAAGCTGGCAAAAATTCAAATGATTCTTCTTTAAAATATAAACGTAAAATGGCATCAAAAATCCAAATTCTTTTTGAAATTTCAAATGTATAATAGTCACTAAAAATTCCAAATCCAACTGAAAAATTGTCGTTTCCTTTAATATCAAGGTTTCTAATATTAAAAAGTAGGTAATATTCTTCAAAATTTGATAAACCTATCATTGTGCTGATTCCAACTCTTAAGGGATATTCAAATGCTTCAGAAGCAAGAGAAAACTTTTCAATTTTTTCATCAAGAAGATAGAAAATATCCCCACTTGAGCTTGTAGCAAAAACATTAGTTATTTTTAAATATCCTTCAGTCCAGTGGTCATCAGAAATCCTAAATACTTGTCCTCGTTTTATACCAATGTTTTCTCCATCGTAGAGTTCAACGTTTAATTTTTCTACTTTTTTTACCATTGAAGAAAGTGGAAAAGCTTTTTTTAGAAGATTTTTAATGTCAGAAGAGAAACTTTTGTATAAGTTAAGTAAGCTTTCTATTTTGCTTTCTGTTTCATAACTTTTAAATCTGTCGAGTATTCTTATTTCAGGAAAGTGCAAAGTTTTTTCTAGATATTTAGAAAAAATTACTCTTGCTGTTTTTGTTTCTATAACGTTCAAAAGTATTGAATAATATATATTTGTATATTTTAAATTATCGATAGATACAACATCGTAAAAATTGGAAAATGTAGTATATCTTTCCTTTTTCCATATAAAGTTTAAGATCTTTACATAATTTCCATTTTCTCTGTCCGGTATGTAATTTTTACCGTCGAAAGAATAATATTTACCAACTTCTACCTTGTATCCATTTGACAAGTAATGTCCATTCATATCGTTTCTAAAGAATAATAATTCATCTTGAGTCGTATTTTCCTGGTAGTTGCTAATATTTTTGACGGAAATTATGTATTCGGGAACTCTAAATTTTAGCTCTATTTGGTTACCTATAAGATCTCTTAGTCTTAGTTCATCAAATATGTAATATAGGTATTTTCTATCGTATATATTGTATCTATTATCTTCTTGAAGTTTTTCTAAAACAAATGCTTTTAGTTTGTCAGGAATTTTTTCACCAAAATCTACTACAATATCTATTTTGTCTGGGTAAAATTTGTTTAGGTTTTTGTTTAAATTTATTAGTTGTTGGTTTATATCACTTAATGATCTTACTTTGAAAACAAAAGGAGTAAATGATTTTAAAAATAGATTTTCGTAACATATCTCTACTACATAACCTGAAATATAGTAATATTCTTCTTTTATTGTTTTTTCGTACTTTTTATAAAAGCTACTTTTTATATATTTTTGCTTTTCGTTCCTAGCCCAGTAGAAATGACTTGCATATACGTATTGTCCATATTTATTATCTACTATGAATCTATCGTATTTGGGGTTATATGTATACCTTTGATGGTTGCTGGTGTAATAATAGTCTCCATTGTAATAAATGTAATTTCCGTATCTATCAGGATAAAATTCTACTTTTTTGCTTTGTACCAATTCTTTTTCAACTGAAAAGATATTTATTACAACAAAATCGTTACTTTTGTAGAATAAATCACTATTTATGTCTAGCTTGAATCCAGTTTTGTTAATAATTATAACTTTTGAAAATAGTGATATTGAAAATATTAAAATTAAGATTATTACTTTTTTTACCATGAAAAACCACCACCAAAATTAAATGTCTTGTTTTGCAATGAATAATTAAACATCAGATCAAATAAATCGTACTTTATCATACCTCCTATTGAAAAATCATTTGATAGTAGAAGGTAAGTTTTTAGTTCATAAAAATCGAATATGTTATATCCAAGTGTAATTATGTAATTTTGAGTATTTGTCAAGTAATCTACAACTAAAAATGCCTTTTTATCATTGTAAACATCTCTTTGTCTTAGACCTAAAGAAAGTTTCAATCCATTACTTGTGTAGTATATACCCAGTGATACAGGAATGAATATTTTTTTACTATCTTCAACTACTTGATCTCCAATTTCTATTTTTGAATGTTTTTTTAGGTAATAAAATTCTGCTTCTGAATAATTGTTTTCAACATTTCTTATAACTATTTGGCCTTTATTTTCTGTTATTGTAAATACTGTTCCAGGTAGTACTCCATCTTTTTTGCCTATGTTCAATATTACTCTGTCTTTTTTTAAGTCGTAAATTAGTCCTTCTAATTTATAAGCATTTTTAATATTTTCAAGTATGTTTGACTTTATTACTGATGCAATATACTTCAAAATTTCTATTTGACTATTCTCTTTTTTTAAGGCCTTTAAAATCGTTTCATCCCATTTATACCATCTTTTTTTAATTTCTTTTGAAAAGCTAAAAGAACCGTTTGCATATCCAAAAAGATTGTAATATACTTTTCCACTAACTTTATATACTATCTTTTCATGAGAAAATTTTGTGTAAAAATCATTGAAAGTATAGAATTTTCCGTCGTATCCTTTTATGTAATACCCCTCTTTTGAAGGAATATATCTTGAGGTATTTGCATCATATGAGTAGTAGATCCCTTTTTGAACTTTAATGTATTTTTCACCTACTCGTATATAATCTCCAGATTCATTGTTTACAATATAGTCTTTTTTTATTTTTTCTTCTTTTATTTGCAAATTTTTTATTACAACATCAAAATTTATGATTGGTTGTTTGCTTTCTTTTAATATAAGATTTTTGTTTGATAATAAATCTTGTAGCCTGAGTTCTTTATACAATTTTTCAAGTTCTTCTTGCAAATAAAGTTTGAATTTCCCACTTTCTATTATGGAATCATAAATAGTTGCATTAATAATTTCTATATAACTTGGAGCTGTAATATTTATTTTAACGATTGGAACATTAGAAAATAGTGTAAGACCAACTCCAAGAAATAATAAAATTAACTTTTTCATTAATCCACCTCCTTGTATTAATGAAATTATATCAAATTAGTGATATAATTTGATATGAAAATTAAAATGATAAAGGGAGGGGTATCTTTGTTATTCAAGGACATATTGTTTCAAATAGCGATAGTGTTAGTAGCATTGTTTGCAAGTCCAAAATACACATATGAATTCAGTGTTCCAAAGTATGCAATATTGACACTTTTTATGTCAATAATGTTTACTTATCTTGCATTTAAATGGATTAAAGAAAAAAAGATAAATTTTTATATTACACCTGCACATATTGTATGGTTTTTATTTTCTATATCTTCTGTGATTTCATCATTTAACGTTTTAAGAGATAATCCATTTTATTTTAGAAGATCTATTGATATAGCATTGTATGTTGTTTTTAATGCGTTACTTGCAATTTTTATAAGCAGTGAGTATAAAGAAAAAAAGAGAATTCACATGTTTTTGCTAACATTTATGATTACCGGCTTTGTCATTTCAATTGATGCACTTTTAAATTTTTATGGCGGATATTCTATGTTTTTAGGTAATGTTGGGGAAGCATTTTCAAGGGCAGCTATAAAATCAACAGTTGGTAATGTTATATTTACCGCAAATTACATTGATATGCTTCTTCCAATTGCTTTGTATTTTATTCTCTCGAATGAAATATCTTTTAAAGGATTCTGGCAGGTAGCTTTCTTGAAAATTTTTGCATTTGTTTCATTTGCAATAGGATTTGTTGCAGTCATAGTCTCTCAGACAAGGTCCGAGTATCTTGCAATAATAATAATGACATCACTTTATGTCATAATGTACTTGATATGGAGAAAAGGCAAAAAGGTTAATGAAGAAATTCCAAAGAAGGTAAGAGCTATAACAAGATATCTATTTGTAAGTTTAATTGTCCTTTCTATTATTATAGTGATTGTTTTTAATACTGATAATCCTTTAACAAATGGTGGTAAAGTAAGTATGACAAGCAGATTTTCTGCTATGAGCTCAGTTTCAAGTAAAGATGAAAGATTTTTGTCGTGGTTTACATCTCTAGAACTTTGGGAAGATCACAAAATTTTTGGAAGCGGAATAGCAACATATCAACTTTTATCGATATCAAAAATGGGGGAATACCTTGAAAAACACCCAGAACTTTATTATGGATGGAATAACTTTAAAAGAGCCCACAATGATTATTTTCAAGTGTTAGGTGAAACTGGGATAGTTGGTTTTTCATTATTAATAGCCCTTTTAATTATCCTAGCTTATTACTTTTTTACTATACCAAAGAAAATAGAGGACAGGGATGATTTACTACTATTTTTATCGCTTTCAATATCTATAGTTGGATTTGCAATTCAAAGTTTCTTTAGTTTTCCAGGGCATCTTTTACCGAATGCTCTTGCGGCCACTTTCTTTGCAAGTGTTGCTATTGGCCCATACTTTACTAAAAAAGAATATAAGCAAATAAAGGGTATCTCAGCTGTCGTTGTTGCAGTACTTGTTGTTTTGTTAGTTTATACAACAACTTATTTAAGATGGAACAGATTTATTTCTGAAGTCAATTTTAAAAATGGTAATACAGCATACCTTACATATGCAAAAATAATGGAGGAGTATCCTAAAATTGATGCATATATCAGCCAACTTGAAGGTAGGCTTGATGATTTGAGAAATTACAGTGGAGAATTTTCACAATTAAAACCTGAAGTTTGGAAAGAGCTTAAGAAAAAAGAGTATGAAAGCAAGAATTTGCCATACAATGAAATTGAAATTGAAAACCAAAGAATAGCAGCAATAAATAATGTAAGAAGTCAGATACTTTCACAGATTCAACAATTAAAAGAGCAAAAAGTAAAACTTCCAAAAATGGCAAAACAATATTATGATACTGCAAAAGAGAAGTTATTGAAAAGTGTAAGTGTAGAACATACATATGGTAAATCATATTTTTATCTTGCAACTCTTTGTGTTCAAGATTTTAGAGTGCAAGAGATGAAAAACAATATAAAGACTAGTTACGAGAAGATATTTAATCAAGAATACGATGATTATCAAAAGATAATTGCAGAGCAATATAAGTACAAATGGCTTTCAAAACTTACTCCATATATTAAACAGCACATGGAAATCTTGGATAAATTTGATTTTGCTACAACTCAAGCATTAATAGATTCTATTGGTATATATGAAACATCACTTCTTGCATTTAATGAAAGAAATACCTACAAAGCAATTGCTATGAGGTACCATAGTTTACACAATCTCTTTAAGGAATTACTTTCATATCTACCAAAAGATTCAGAATATTATGAATATGTTAAAGAACTAGTTATAAAAACTTTTGATGGATATGTTAATTATTCCAAAAAAACGATAGTTAATATGCCGGGTGGCTGGAATAGATTCCCAGATTGGAAAAATCCTAATATTTCAAAAGCATCAAGAGGTCAAGACATATACAGATTTTTTGCAGGCATGGTATTTAAATTGCAACCACCTACAATTCCATCAGTAGTTGAATTTTTAGATTGGCTTTCAAAGATGGAAATAAAAGCAGCAAAATATATGTCTTTAAAAGGCATTTGGGGTGTTCCAAATGGTGTTATAGATTTTATCCATGCAACTGCATTTGAGTATTACAAAAATGGACGATTTCAAGAATCTATATATACGCTTGAGAAAATAAAGAATGATTATAAGGAATCGTATGAAATAGCAAGAAAAGATGTTGCAAAATATGTTAAAAGTTTTGAAAATCAAGTGGAAAGTTTAAAGGAATCTTACAGCATGCAGATAGAAGATGTGCTTTTGTCTAAAAATGTTCATCCACAGGCAATAAAGGTAATAGTAAATAAGTTTAAAGATACAGTTGATAAAATAAAAGAAGGATTTTTGAACTATAACTATCTATCACTTGAGGCAACGTATATGAAAACGTTGATAGGAAAGAATTACATAAGCTGGTATGATACGGCAAAAGATACTATTTGGCCTTCAATTTGCGTAAAGTATTTAAATGAATTTTTATCAGAACTTCAAAAATTGGGCTTAAATACGGATTCAATAATTAGTATTAAGGGAAAAATTGAAGTAATGATAAATAACCCACCTAGTTATGCAATGGTGTATGAAAGTTATGCAAGGTTTATTGCACATTACAAATTAGTTGAAAATGATCTAAAATATAATGCAAAACAATTACTAAATAATTATAAAGAAATGACTGATAATATGTGGGAAGCAGTAATTTCAGATTGGTCAAATACTTTGTTTGAAGCTACACCACTGAATACGAAAGAAAAAATTATTGAATATCTTGAAAATATAGTTAAAGAATAAAAAGCAAAAATTAAGACTCCGAAGCTAGCTGGCTTCGGAGTTTTTTATCAGAATATAATCAAAAAATGAATAAAATTATGGTAAAATATTATTTGAAATGAATTACTACCTAAAAGGGAGGTGTGAATTATGAGAAAAGTATTAGTTATTTCAAGTTTATTTATTATTTTATTTGCATTTTTTGGTTGTTTAAACTTGTTTGAAAAGACTACAACGGTTTCGGTGCTTTTAACAGATAGACCAGTTTCAGATATTGATAAATTAACAGTTGATATTTCTTCCTTTACATATCATTACGCAGTAGGTGATGAGGAAGGGCAATGGGCAACACCTACTAATGTTGCAACTACGATAGATATATTAAGTCTTGCAGGGACAGAAGTTTCATGGTTTAATATTGAACTTCCTGAAAATGCGTCATTAACTCAGTTAAGACTAACAATTGAAGAAGCTACTGTAACAATTGGAGGAGAAGAATACCCTGTAGAAGTTAAAAATAAAGATGTTAAAGTAATTAAATCTGCATTAAACATTCTAAGTGGTGGAGAATTAGTACTTGATTTTGATTTAGCACGTTCTCTACATCAGAAAGGATCATCAAATGTATATATTTTAAATCCAGTGTTAAAACCAACATTTAGAAGAGGAAAGTTGTATTTTATAAAGGGTGAAGTTCTTGAATCAGGAAATCCTGAATCAGGAAATCCTTTAAAATTGTCTATAGTAGCTTTAATGCCTACTGATGAATCAACTGTATTAAGAATTACGATGACTAACAAGTATGGAGAATTTAATCTTGGAAAGTGGAAAGATGGTGAATATCTAATAAAAGTGTATAAGAATGTAGAATTACCAGACGAAACTGAAGATTTAGATTTGTTAGCGTTTACTGAAGATGCTTCTGAAATTGTAACTGTAAGTGGAGAAGATGTGTTCAGAACCATAAATGTCAAATAATTAGTATCAAAAATTACAACAAAAGCAGCCGCACATGCGGCTGCTTTTTATTATGCTATTGATGTATTTATCCTCTTAAATAAATTAAGTATAGTACAAACAAGAATGCAAGAATCCAATTTAGCCAGTGAACATCTTTTGTTTTACCGCTGAATGTTTTTACGATTGGATAGACGATTAAACCGAGTGCTATACCATTTGCAATTGAATATGTAAGAGGCATTATTATCATTGTTATGAAGGCAGGTAGTGCTTCTGTTATATCATCCCAGTTAACACCTTTGAGACCTTTGAGCATTAACGCACCAACAAAGATAAGAGCAGGTGCGGTAGCTGCAGCTGGAATACTCATTCCAAGAGGTGCAAAAAACAGCATTAAAAGCATTAAAATTGCAACAACTACTGCAGTGAGTCCAGTTCTTCCGCCTTCTGCTATACCCGTACTACTTTCGATATATGTAGTAACTGTAGAAGTTCCAAATAATGCACCTACAGTTGTTCCAACCGCGTCAGAAAGATAAGCTCTGTTAGCCCTTGGAAATTCACCATTTTTAATAAATCCTGCACTTTCAGCAAGACCTGTTAATGTTCCAAGAGTATCGAAAAAGTCAACAAAGAAGAAAGTAAATACGACTATCCAGAATGTTCCACTTGCAAGATCGGCCCATGAGAATTTTTCAAATAATTTGAAAAATGTAGGAGAGATATCTGGTATTTTTCCTACTACTCCTTGAAAGTTTGTTACATTAAAGGCAGGTATCATTCCTATAAATGTTGATGCTAGAATACCTATTAAAATTGAACCAGGAACTCTAAGTGCAAACAAAATAGCGATAATGAAAAATCCGATTATTGTTACTAAAGCAGTTGGAGAAGTTAAGTCACCAAGTGTTACGTAAGTTACACCATCAGCAACTACTATACCAGCACTTTTGAGTCCTATAAATGCTATGAAAAGTCCTATACCAGCACTTGTTGCAAGTTTAATTGAATTTGGTATTGCTTTAACTACAAATCCTCTAACGCCGCTAACTGCAAGTAAAATGAACAATATACCTTCTACAAATACTGCGGCAAGTGCAACTCTCCAATCAATTCCTAGTTTTCCACAAACAGTGAAAGCAAAATATGCGTTAAGCCCCATTCCAGGTGCAAGTGCAAATGGATAATTTGCCCAAAGTCCCATAATTAAAGTTGCAGTTGCGGCACCTAATATAGTTGCAACCATGAATGCACCAAAAAACTGTGCGTAAAGAGGACTATCAGGAGTTGCACCGGGAATAACGTTGATCAAGATGTTTGGGTTTACGAATATGATGTAAGCCATAGTTAAAAATGTAGTAATACCTGCAATAATCTCGGTCCTGACAGAACTGCCACTTTCTTTCAGCTTAAAGAACTTTTCCATACTCTCTCCTCCCCCTTGAGAAATAAAGATAGAAAAAGCTTTATTTTATTTGGATTTTTGTTTTTCTAGCAAATTCTACCATAACCCCATCCACTATAATGTTATCTATATCCATATGCTCTACAAATTCAACGATCATTTCTTCTAATTCCTTTTTTTCTCTGTTTAATTCCTTTATTGTTTCTTTTACCTTTAAATATCTCCTGACTAATTCTTCGAGTGTGTTGTTTTCCATTTTATTCTACCTCCTCTATAGCCTCTTTTATTTTTTGAACAATTATTTCAATTTCTTTTTCTTCTAATTCTGGGAATATTGGTAGAGCAAGAGTTGTTTTGGAAAGTTCTTCTGAAACAGGGAGATTTCCTTCTTTATATCCTAAATAAGCGAAACATTTTTGAAGATGAAGTGGAACCGGGTAATAAAGGCTCGTTCCTACTTTGTTTTCCGATAGATATTCTCTAACCTTTTCTCTTATTTTATTACTTTTGAATTTTACTACATATTGGTGGAATACGTGGTATTTGTAAGTTTTGTTAAGAATTTTCGGATATATTACTTCTAATTTGTGCTTTTCAAATTCTTCTTTGTATTTTTTGGCAATTTTAATTCTATTTTCAGTCCATGAATTTAGATATTTAAATTTAACATTTAAAATTGCAGCCTGAATTTCATCTAATCTTGAATTAAAACCTATTTCTTCATGAAAATATTTCTTTTTTGCACCATGTACTCTAAGCATTTTTGCCTTTTCATATATTTTTTCATCGTCTGTTACGATCATTCCCCCGTCGCCATATGCCCCTAAATTTTTAGTTGGAAAGAATGAAAAAATAGCAGCATCTCCAATGCTTCCGCTTTTTTTGACTTGACCATTTAAAATCCCTTCTGAGCCTATTGATTGAGCACAATCCTCAAGAATTTTTATGCCATACTTTTCTTTTAAATAATATAGCCCTTCAAGATCAACAGTCTGTCCAAAAAGATGAACAGGGATTATACCAAATACCTTTTCCTTTTTTAGTATCTCTTCAACCTGATTTAGATCAATGTTATAGGTTTCACTGTCAACATCTACAAATATAGGGATACCACCATTTCTAACAATTGCCGAAGCTGTAGCAAAAAATGTATATGGAGTTGTTATTACTTTATCATCTTTTTTAATTCCCATTGCTTTTAATGCAATAACAAGTGCATCGCTTCCATTTGCAACACCTATTCCAAATTTAACACCAATAAAATTTGCAATATTTTGTTCTAATCTTTCAACTTCTTGTCCTAGAATTACCCTTCCATTTGAAAGAACATTATCAATTGCTTCGATTATTTCTGATTTGATTTTTGAATATTGTCTTGTAATATCAAATAAAGGTATCATCTTTTCCCCTCCCACTTGCAGTATTTTGAAATTGGGCATATTTTACAATTTGGAGATACAGGTTTACACACTTTTTTTCCAAATTCCACCATAGAACCATTGATAGGCCCCCAAAGATTTTTAGGAAGTATTTCCATGAGTTTGAATTCAGTTTCTTCTGGAGTTTTTGTATTTACCCACCCAAGTCTGTTTGAAATCCTATGAACGTGAGTGTCAACTGCTAATGCTGGTTTTGAAAAAGAAACGTATAAAACTATATTTGCTGTTTTTCTACCGACACCTGGGAGTTTTAAGAGTTCTTCTAAACTATCTGGTACTATTCCAGAGTATTTTTCAACTATTATTTTTGAAATTTCTATGATTCTTTTTGCTTTTTGCCTGTATAAACCTGCTGGTTTTATTAATTCATATATATCTTCTTCTTTTGCTTTTGAAAGTTCAAGCGGTGTTTTATATTTATTAAAAAGATTTTCAGCGGCAATTTCGGTATTTTCATCTTTGCTTCTTTGACTTAGAACTGTTGTTATTAAAACTTTAAAGGGATCTTTTTCTTTATGATCCCTTGGAAAATTCTCAATTATTAACTTTGCAACTTTTTCAATTTCCATATTTTTCCTCCAATAACTTTCTTGCAACCTTTTCGTCATTTTTCATTTGCTCAATTAAAGCATCGATACTATCAAATGTTGTTTCTTCCCTCAAATATTCAAGGAGTTCAACTCTAATTTCTTTGCCGTATAAGTCTTCGTTAAAATCAAGAATGTAAACTTCGTATTTAACGCTTTTTGTTTTTTCAACAGTTGGCCTTAGTCCGATATTCATTAATCCAAAATGTAATTTTGGTGTATAAACTTTACATAGATAAACTCCAAATTTTGGAGTAATTAACTCTTTGGATCTTCTAATATTTGCTGTTGGAAAGCCTAATTTGCGTCCAAGTTGTTTGTCTTTGTATACTTTTCCATAAATAGGGTAATTTCTTCCAAGAAGGTAATTTACCTTTTGAATGTTGCCTTCTTTCAATAGCTTTCTTATTAAAGTACTACTTACTCTCTTACCATCTATTATTAGATCAGCGACCACCTTAAGATTAATATTTTTTTCCTTTGAAAGATTTTCAAGTAACTTTATATCTCCTGCAGCATTTTTTCCAAATCTAAAGTCTTGACCAACTACTATTGCTTTGGTGCCTTTTGAAATAAAATCAAAAAAATCGTAAGGTGAAAGATCTTTAATCTCGTGAAGATTTAATGTATAAACGTTGCCGTACATTTCAAGTAGGGTAATTCTATCTTCAAGTGAAATTAAGAGACCATCGAAATTTCCTGTATAATATTCCATTGGAAAAACTATTGTATATATTTCAGGAGATGCATTATATTTCTTTGAAAGATTTTTTAGAGAGTTTAGAATTTCTTGATGGCCTTTATGTACTCCATCAAATACACCCACCGTTACTATGCGCATATAACCACCTCAAATTGATTATACCATTCTCATTTTACACGATAATATAATAATTATTACACTTTCTTTAGTTTTGTAAATTTTCAGAATTTCCTTTTTTCTTAAAAATTTTCCTTATTAATTTGAAAGTATAGTATACAATAACTGCGAAAGCAACACCAAATGTAATGCCTGATAGGTCAATAATTACATCGTTTAATGAGGAACCACGATTGTAATACTGCTGGGTATATTCATCTAAAACTGCTATAAGATTTGGAAAGGTTATAGCAAGTAGGATCGAAAAAATATTTTTAATAAGCAGATGAAAACCAAAAAAGCTGATAAAACCTAGTATAAAATATAGGCCAAAATGTGCGGTTTTTCTTACTAACATTTCCGCAGGAACGTATTGGGTTTTGAACCATAATTTCTTTAAAAATATTTCCACCTTTTTAAACAATGTGGTATCTGAAAAGTCTATTATCTGATCTATTTTTCTTAATACTTTCGTGACAAAAGATGATTGTTGCGATGAATAAAGAGGATTACGTGAGGAAAAATAAAATATTAGTAAGATCCAAAGTATGATTAATATGAAAATAAAAATTGCTTTTTTCTTCATTTATTATCACCGTCATATTTAAAAACTTCTAATTTGAAAATTATAAAGATTGAAAATAAAACAGAGATAACAAAAGAAATATATGGATTAAAAAGAAAATAAAATCCATTTAGTGAAAAGAACAAATATATTATTAGAAAAACAAATACAGCTTTTCTCCTATCTTTTACCTTTTCAAACACTTTATTAAAAATATTATTTTTGTCATTTTCTATCGAATGCTTTTTGTAGATTATTTTTCTAAATATACCCGCAGCTGTATCTAATAAATATGGTAAAAGAACTATGATAGAAGCAAAAAAGTATACATATCCCTTTGAAAGGGAAGAAATTACTGAAATTCCAAAAATACTTCCAATAGCGTATTTTCCTGTGTTTCCCAGGAAAATTTTTCTTGTTGAGAAATTATAAATTACATAAGCGATTAAAGAGCCAGAAATGGAAAGTAGAAAGTATTTATTGAATGGAACTGAGATAGTTAAAACTAAAAAAAGTGAGGAGATTAAAAATACAATAGAAAGAGGATTTCTTTTTTCCTCTTTATTTTGTATTGAGTTAATTATGAATATAAAGAATAAAATAGCTATTATTAAATCAACGGGATTTGATAAATATTGACTTACTGCAAGGTACCCTAATAATGCTTCTATAGAAAGCTTTATCAAATAATTTATTGTTTTAAAGTCAAGGTAAATACCTAAAAATCCAAATATAATAATATAAAATTTTTGAAAAATATTAAACGGTGTACAAAGTAATAGTGAAAAAATAATAGATAATCCACCAAAATATGGAATGTTATACTTAATAGATATTTTTCTTATTATAGGAAGTGATATAAGTGATAATAAAAACGAAAGAATAAAAGACCAGAGCATTTTTTCCTCCTATACTTCGTTTTTTTCTAATTTTTCTGTATTCTTTAAAATTTGGTTGAAAATTTCCAACTTTTCTGAAGCTTTTTCTACATGTTTTCCTTCAAGTAAATCGTATCTGATAGCATTTGAAAGCGATGGTGAACTACCATGACTTATAGAAGTCACGGTTTCCTGCTTCAACCAGTGATGGCTCGTAGACCCTTTGCAGGTTCCGCCGCCAGAGCACTGTCCACAGGCGTAAATTCGGACGGTTCCCGCCCTACTCGTATTGTTAAGCCATATTTGGCTAAATTTTTTGCGGCATTTATATCTCTATCATGCTCTGCTTTGCATATTGGACAGACCCATTTTCTTATTTTCAAATCTTTAACTTCTTTATTAACATAGCCGCATACACTACAAGTTTGACTTGACGGGAAAAATCTATT
>NZ_JAIHAP010000091.1:0-6632 GCF_020054775.1 Thermosipho sp. (in: thermotogales)
AGAATGAGTTTTTCTTTTATGAGCAATTTGTGTAAACAAGACGTACCAAATAGGTGCTGTTGAAACTATTAAAGCAGCATTTGTTGGAGTAGTAAATTTAAGCGCAAAATTTTCTGAGACAAAATAGATTGTAATTCCCCAAAATCCTGCAAGGACTTTGTGAATATTAAACAAGTTAATTTTTCTATTTTTTGGAATGACAAGTAGTGTCAAAAGAGCTATAGAAAATCTAATAAAAGCAGCAAGTAAAGGTGAAATATTTTGAACTATAATACTTGTTGCAATAAATGAAAGTCCCCAAACTATTATTACTAAAATAAGTGATATATATTGCATCAGCTACCTCCTAAGATTTTTTCAAGAATTTTTAAAATTTTATCTATACTATCTGCTATGTATATCTCTGAATGTTTCCTATTATCAAGATATTTTCCATCAATTAAAACATTTTGTATTCTATCAGTCCAACCACCTGTACCTTTGAATAAAATTAGGGGTTTTTTGTATGCGTATGCTCCAAATATCTCAATTGCTGTGCCACATTCTCCTGCAATTGAAATAACAGCATCTGCATTTCTTAATATGATAAATGATCTTGTAGAAAAATCAAGACCTGTTGAAAATTCTATAGTGTTAAATTCATTTCCTTTTTCATCATATGGCAAGATACCGATAGAAGTTCCTAAATTGTTTTTAACACCTTTTGAAACAGCTTCCATTACTCCATCTCTTCCACCTGTAATTACTATATAATTTTTTGACAGCTCTTCGCCAAGTTTTACACATAATTTTTCAAGATTTTCATCTATTTTTCCTGAAGAGCCTATTACTGCTACTTTTTTCATTTTTTCACTCCTATATAATTTTTTGAACAATAATATTATATCATTTAATATCAAATGATTTTTTTCAAAAATTCACTTTATCAATTATTTTTTCAAAAATTTTCAGTTTTATTTTTTAAAATAAAATTGTTATAATAATGTTACCGTTAACGTTACCGTAGCAATAATATGAAGGAGGGATGGTTTTGGCAGAAAAGTTACCTTTTTGGAAAAAAATTATTTATGCCTTGGGACAGCTTGGGTGGTCGTTAACAAGTTTTGCAATTGCAAATGTTCTTGTTTATTTTTATATGCCACCGGAGGGTGTTAACTTTCCAGAATTTATTAGAAGGGGACCAGTTTTTTTAGGTTTAACTATTGTAGGTCTTGCGTTAGGTGTGTCGAGATTGTTTGATGCAGTAACTGATCCTTTGGTTGCTACTTTGTCTGATAGAAACAGGATGAAACTAGGAAGAAGAAGGGGCTTTTTAGCAATTAGTGTTCTTCCTTTTGCAATATTTTCATTCTTGCCTTTTTTTCCACCTTCAAGTGACCATGCAATTAACACTATTTGGTTGTTTTTGACGGTTATCCTTTTTTATTGGTTTATGACTATGTATGTTACGCCTTATTTTGCATGGATGAGTGAACTTGGTCATACACCAGATGAGAGGCTTCTATTGAGCACTTTAATATCAATAACTTGGGCAATTGGTTATGTTTTAGGAACACAGATATATCTTTTCCAGACAATTTTGGAAAATAAAGGATTTACTCCATTAAAAGCTTTTCAAACAATTACATTGATATACGGATTGGTTGGTTTTGTTTTTATGCTTTTGCCGGTAATTTTCATTGATGAGAATAAATATTGTGAAAAGCATACAGTTAAAGAGAAGGGTTTAGAATCAATTATAAACGCTTTTAAAGAAAGAAATTTTAGATTATTTGTTCTCCAAGATTTCATATATTGGTTTGGTCTTACAGGTATTAGTCTTGGACTTGTTTACTATATAACTGTTTTACTTAAATTACCAAAAGAGCATGCATCACAAGTTCAGCTATTAATGTTTTTACTTTCATTTATCTTTTATATCCCTGTTAACTTTTTGGCTAAAAAGTTTGGAAAGAAAAATTTGTTAATAATTGGATTTATAGTCTTTTCATTGGATTTTGCGATCGCAGCAACGCTAGGAAAATTAAGTTTTTCTCCGATTATGCAAAGTTATATAATTGCGGTACTTTCTTCAGTACCACTTGCTATTTTTGGAATATTACCAAATGCAGTTATTGCAGACATTGCAGAAGCACATGGGAAAGAAACGGGAAATTACAAAGCAGCGGTATTTTTCGGTGCAAGAACATTTATGCAGAAGATGGGACAAACATTTGCTGGACTAATTTATCCTTCATTATTTATTCTAAACAGTGAAACAATTGGAGAATTTGGGTTAAGAATTAGTGCAATATTCTCTTTAATATTGATGGTTTTGGGAACAATAATTTTAGTTTTCTTTAATGAAAAAAAGATACTTGAGATATTAAAAAAATGAAGGTGCTTGAAAGCACCTTCATTTATTTTCTTTCACCTTTTAAAACAGCGGCACATCTTGGACATGTATTTGGATATTCTTCATCCTTTCCTGTTTCCTCACTATATTTCCAGCATCTTTGACATTTTTCGCCACTTGCCTTTTCTACACTTACATTTGCAAATTCACCTTTAACTTTTCCTTCTCCAATTTCAACTTGAGAGACAATGAAAATTTCTTCAAGGTAATCTTTATACTTTACAAGAACGTTGTTAATTTGTTCATTTACACCATTTAAAGTTACTTTTGCATCTAAAGAATGGCCTATTATATCATTTTTTCTTGCGTTTTCTAGAGCTTTTAGTACGTCATCTCTTACCATGAATAGTATTTTAAATTCTTCCATTAATTTTTCATCTACAAATTCTTTTCTTACTTGTGGCCAATACTCAAGATGTACTGTTTCAAATTCTTTAAGTGGGCTTAATTGATAAGCCTCTTCTGTAGTAAATACAAGAACTGGAGCAAGCATTTTTATTAATGCATCTAAAATGTAGAACATAACAGTTTGTGCCGAGCGTCTATATATTGAATCTTTTGCTTCAACGTACAACCTATCTTTTAATATATCAAGGTAAGTTGCACTTAATTCCACGGTGCAATATCTGTTTATAAGGCTGTATACCTTTGAAAATTCGTATTTTTCGTAATGCTCTGTAACTTGAGATATTACTTCTTGGAGTCTTCCAAGAGCCCATTTATCAAGTGGTAAAAGTTTATCAAATTCAACTAAATCATTCTTTGTAAAATCGCTTAAATTACCGAGTAAGAATCTAAGTGTATTTCTAATCTTTTTATATACTTCAACTTGTTGTTGAATGATATTTTTACCTACGCGGATATTGTCAAAAAAGTCTATACTGGAAACCCAGAGCCTTAAAATATCAGCGCCGTATTTATCAACAATTTCTTTTGGATCAATTACATTTCCAAGAGATTTACTCATCTTTCTACCGTGTTCGTCTTTTATAAATCCATGTGTTACAACAGATTTGTATGGTGCTTGACCTGTATGTGCAACGGACATAAATATAGAACTTTGGAACCAACCTCTGTGTTGATCATCGCCTTCTAAGTATAAATCAACTGGGAATTTTTCACCTTTTGATCGTATGACAGCCTCAAATGAACAACCCGAATCAATCCAAACATCCAAGGTATCGTATGTCTTTTCAAATTCATTATGTCCGCATTTTGGACATTTAACATCTTCTGGAATAATATCTTTTTCGGGAAGCTTAAACCATGCATCTGTTCCTTCTTTTTCAACGATTGTTATAAAGTTATCAATTACTTTTTCATCAATAAATACTTCACCACAATGTTTACATTTTATTGCAGGGATTGGAGTTCCCCATACCCTTTGTCTTGAAATTGTCCAGTCGGGTCTTTCTTTAACCATTGCCGTAATTCTATTTTCACCCCATTTTGGGTGCCATTCAACTTTTTTGATTTCTTCTAGGACTTTTTCACGCAAGTTATTTTTATCGACAGAAATAAACCATTGAGGAGTTGCTCTAAATATAATTGGATTTTTACATCTCCAGCAGTGTGGGTAGCTATGTTCGATTTTTTGTGTCTTTATAAGTGCTCCTAATTTTTCTAAATCTTCTATAATTACTTTATTTGCATCCCAAATTTTTAGTCCGGCGTATTTTCCTGCTTCTTCAGTAAATATTCCTTCTTCATTTACTGGTGAAAGAACTGGTAGGTTATACTTTAAACCAGTTAAATAGTCTTCTGCACCGTGTCCTGGTGCGGTATGAACACAACCTGTACCATCTTCGAGTGTTACATAATCGGCAAGTACAATTAATGATTCCCTATCTATGAATGGATGTTTTGCCTTTTTATACTCTAAATCTTTACCTTTGAATTTTTCAACAACTTCATAATTAATTTCAGTTTCTGCTGCAAATTTATTTAATAATCCTTCAGCTACTATCCAGTATTCACCGTCAACTTTAATTTTTACATAATCATATTCTGGATGTACTGCAATAGCAACGTTTGCAGGTAGTGTCCAAGGAGTTGTTGTCCATATTACAACATATGTATTTTCTTCACCAATTAATTTGAATTTTACATAAATTGAAGGTGAAGAATGGTCATGATATTCAACTTCAGCTTCTGCAAGAGCAGTTTTACAAGTTGGACACCAATAAACAGGTTTGTTTCCTCTATATACATTACCATTTTTAACGAGTGTCTTAAAAATATTTAATATGTGGGTTTCGTATTTTGGATCTAGTGTTAAATATGGATTATCCCAATCACCTCTTACTCCTAATCTTTTGAATTGTTCACGTTGAATATTTACAAAGTTGAGTGCGAAGTCTTTACATTTTTGCCTTATTTCGACTGGAGACATTTCTTTTATCTTTTCTCCCATTTCTACAGAAACTCTATGTTCTATTGGAAGACCATGAGTGTCCCAACCTGGAACATATGGAGCATAATATCCCCTCATAGTTTTGTAGCGAATAACTATATCTTTTAATATTTTGTTTGTGGCAGTTCCAATATGAATGTTTCCATTTGCGTATGGAGGACCATCGTGAAGAACAAATTTTGGTTTTCCCTCCCTTGATTTTAAGACCAGATTATAGTCGTCCATTTCTTTCCATTTTTTAAGCATTTCTGGCTCTTTTTTTACAAGATTTGCCCTCATGGAAAATTCTGTTGAAGGCAGGTTTAACGTTTCTTTGTAATCCATATAAACACCTCCGCTTGATCTATTTGTTTTTAGGTATTAAATTAACAAAAAAGGTGGCCCTCCCGCCACCTTTTTTTGTCTGGGGAGGGCAATGCCTTACATATTAATTATTTTTGCAATTGTGTCTTTTAATTCAGTTAAATCTGAAGATTTTACGATATATGCATCAGCAGCCCATGATGCAAGATCGCTTTTATAATGAGAATAAGCAGTTAAAATTATTATCTTTGCATCTTTTTTTATTTCCCTGATTTTCCCTGCAACTTCCAAACCATTCATACCGGGCATTTCAATATCTACAGTAACAAGGTCATATTCTTTTTCTCTAAATTTTTTAAGAGCCTCTTCTCCGTTTCTTGCTTCATCAACATCGTAACCACTTTCTTCCAACTCTTCAGTTATTAAAAGTCTCATGTTATCCTCGTCTTCAACGACAAGAATTTTTTTCTTTGACATATTATCACCCCTTAGAGTACAAAGTACACCATTCTAAATTATATCATATTATTCATTTTTGTACAAAACATATGCAGAAATTCCTTCAAGCTTTATTTTACCAGAAACTTTTTCTATTATTTCTGTGCCAGCTTTTTGTCCGTTTACTACAACGTTCCATATTCCTTCTGGAAGTTCATACTCAACTGGTCCAACATTTCCATTGTATATAACCAAAATATCTTTCCAGGAATCTCCGCCTGCATTATCGACAAGCATAAAGGAAACTATTCTTCTAGTTTTGCTTGTTAAAAGTTTAAGGTGTTTTTTGATTTCTTCTGCTGTTCTTAATCTGAATGCAGGATGTTCTTTTCTTAGCTTAATTAATCCTTTATAGTATTCAAAGACATCTAAATATTCATATTTTCTTTGATAGTCAAGGCCATTAATTGAAATTGGAGCATTGTAAGAATTTTCATTAAAGTTTTTAGTTCTTGCAAAATCTTGCCCTGCGTGTATGAAAGGTATTCCTTGAGAAGTAAGTAAAATTGCGCCAGCAAGCTTTTGAGCATTTCTTAACATTTCATCGGTCCATTCGTATTTTTTATCATATTTTGCAGCTAAATAGTTTTTATCCCAAAGGGTGTGGTTGTCATGACATGCAACATAGTTGATTGTTTCTTCAGGATCACTGGCAAAGCTCTTTATTCTTGAATCATAATAGATGCTTCCTACGACACCTCTTTTAACGCGTGTCTCTTTTCCAATTGCTCCCATTAAGAATCCTTTAACTTTTTCATCGAAAACGGAGCCCCTCAAAGCATCTCTAAATTCATCGTTAAACGCAGCAATATGTGTTCCAGCTACATCTGATTTTCCAAATCTTATAGGTGCACCCCATCCACCCCAAGGTTCACCATACAATATTATTGTTGGATCTATTGAATGAACAGCCTTTTCCAATTCAAGCATTGTTTTTTTATCAATAAGTCCCATTTGGTCAAATCTAAAACCATCAACGTGGTATTCATTTATCCAGTATAGCAAAGTATCAATTATGTATTT
>NZ_JAIHAP010000092.1:0-6554 GCF_020054775.1 Thermosipho sp. (in: thermotogales)
TAAATATTTGCTGTATTCCTAATATCTTACATTCTTGCATAAATCTCCTGCTTGTAGGCTGACTACCATTATCACTTGTCTGTATTACTTTCTTTCCTCATACTCTCCGTCTTTACACCCTTCATTTAATGCTTTTTCCATTCTTCTGTTCTTCCTCTGAGACTTATTTGTGAGCCAAGTACTTCCCTTGTATACCAGTCTATTACTGCTATGTAATTTACCATCTTGCGTCTTTTGTCATTACTTTCGTCATGTCTATTCCCAGTACCTGTCTTGGCCTGGTTGGAACTATCTTTCTTTGAAAACTTCTTTTTGCTTTCTTTATGTATTCCAATATAGTTTTCTAATCTCTTTTTTTGTAAGTTCAGTGCTGCCATATGTTAGATAATTATTTATCCACAATTGTACTCTACTTTCAGGCCCCCTAAGAGAGAAGCAATAGCTTTCTTAGGAAGTTTTTCGTCTGTGTAAAGCTTAATGGCTTCTTGTTTTATATCCAAAGGATACATTGCTTTTTCCCTTCCTTAACCAAAGAAAAACACCCCATTGTTGGTTTTATTATACCACTTTGGGAGTGTTTTTTTATTAATTTTTATTCTGTTTCATTTTTTGAAGTCGACGAAATGATTTGATTGAGTTTTTATTGGTTAAATTAATAAAAAATTTAACTATAAAATATTTTAAAATTAATTAAATATAAATTATTTTTCTTTTGATTGTTTTTAAATATAATTATATTGTTTGTTTATAATGATTGTTATATATTCAATAATATATTTAATATGTCAATAAACAACTAAAATTAGTTATTTTTTAATAATATTGAAATATTATGAGCGGGATAAAAAACGGTTGTTATTTTTTTTTTTTAAGATAATTGGAAAATATTAGCAGAATTAAAGTTTGGATTTAAGATAAAAATAATATATATTAGACTTGTGTTTCTTTAATTGAAGGTTGTAAAATTATATGAAAATTTTAAAAGCTATTATTACAAGAGGAGGGTGAGATTATGAAGAAATTTTTGGGGATTTTATTGTTTTTAGTGTTATCTGTAACAATCTTTTCTCAATATTATGATTTTGAAATAATAGTATCTAAGTCGTTTCCAAGCTTGATAGAGAATGTGATGAAAGTTTAACAGAACCTGTTACATATGCAATATGTAAAAAATGGGAAGAAAAACCAAGATATTTAGATAATACTTGTTTAAATATTTGTCAAACTGCTTGTCAATTACTTCCTAATAAAATTGCTGTACTTGCTTGTTCTGTAGGTTGTTATGGAGCTTGTTGGAAATCTGAAAGTAAGAAATGTCTTGATTGGGATGTAATAAGAGTTTATCCGTGTAATTGGGGATATTAAAAAGGGGGGATATTTGTGAAAAAAAGTTTAGTTATTATATTTTTACTTGTATTTAGTATTATTCTTGTTTCAGAAACTATAATAGTTGAGGAAAATATTCAACAAGCTATCGATAAGGCAAAAGATGGTGACATAATTTATCTGAAAGCTGGTACTTACAAAGAAAATTTGTCGATAGTATCTAAAAATTTAACTTTAGTTGGTGAAGAAGGAGCTTATATAAGCTATGTTGGTAAAGATCCAAAAAATATTTTTAATTCGAGTCCAACAATTTATATTGAAAATTCAAATGTTATAATAAAAAATTTGGAAATTGGCTCAGTAAACTCAATTGGAATTGGACTTTTAAATTCTAAGATTTCATTGAGCAATGTAAATATGAATCTTGATAATGCGTATGGAGTAGTATGTGTAGCTGATGAAGAAAAAGAATCGTTCTTAGAAGTTTCAAATTTGAGCGTTGAAGATGTAAATTATAAAAGTAGTTCAGGTAAAAATGTAAGTCTAAATTTTAACAGTGTTGGAATAATGCTTTCTGGGGATTCAATGTTTGTAGCAAATAATATTGAGATGAAAGGAATGAAAAATGGATTAATTTTAAATAACAAAATGTCATATATATACAATTCAGACTTTTTAGAAAATGAAAATGTAGCAATTATATTAAGTGGACAACAAAAATTCATAAACAACAGATTTGAATTAAATGTTGAGACATTTAAAGTTGCAAATTCTCCTGAAGTAGAGTTAGTAGGAAATGTATTTAAAGATAACTCATATAATTTTGTAATTAAAAAGGATGATTATGATTCTTATCAAAACTTTAGGCATTTTTCTGGAAAGATTATAGGCTTTTCAAATATTTTACAGTCTCCAGAAATTTTAAATGAAAGTTTTGGAAAATACTTTTGGAAATAGTAAATAAAAAGAATTTTTAGAAAGTCGCTATGGGATATTCCATAGCGACTTTTTTTGTTGATAATTTTAATATTTATTGTATAATTAGTTTGTAAACCGAATTAATCTTTAGGAGTTGATGTTTTTGAGTGCACCAGTAAGAATTGTTTTTTATACATTCTTAAATGGTATATCAAGAAATGTATATCAAGTCCTATTCAATTTATATTTGAAAAATTTTGGTTATGATAACTCCATTATTGGAAAAATAATGTCTTTTAATCTTTGGGGTTCAGCAATACTTGCAGTGTTTTTAGGAATTCTTTCAGATAAACTCGGTAGAAAAAAGATGCTTTTGTTTGTTCAACCACTTGGAGCATTATTTGCGATAATGAGATTATTTCCAGTTAATTTGACTTGGCTTTATGCTACTTCTTTTTTATTTGGTGGCTTTAATTCTGCAATAATGATATTGACTGATGTATTTTTGGTTGAAAGTACGCATAACAAAAATAGAGCTAAATTTTTTGGAATGAATTTTGGAGTAAGGATGTTGACAGGTGTTTTTGGGAATGCATTGGGAGGATTTTTGGGAGATGTTTTTGGATTTAGAAATGTAATGATTTGGTCTATGGTATTGAGAATTTTTGCGCTTATTCCAATTCTTAAAATAAATGAAGTAGTAGTTCTAAAAGAAAAAATAAAGATGGATGAATTTCAAAAAAAGATATTTGCATTTTATATTTTTTCAACTGCTAGTGTAGGCTTTGGTGCAGGTCTATTCATTCACTTTGGAAATGTCATATTCTATGATTTATTTGCTTTAAGTGCAACAGTAATTGGTTTTATATTGGCGCTTGCACAATTTGGAACAAGTATAGGTTCAACTTTTTCACACAAGTTAGGAAAGAAATTTGGAGCATCCAAAGTATTGATGCTTTCTAATCTTGCTGTTCCAATCTTAATACTAATGCTTTCCTTTGTTAGAGAACCTATAAGCTTTACAGCTATATATGTTGCAAGATTTACAATAATGAATATGGTAAATCCAATATTTAATACTCTGGTTTTATCATACTTACCTAAAAGTATACTTGCATCAACTGCTGGAATAAGAAGCTTTGCAAATAACACTAGTAGAGCTTTTGCTGCAATGTTGTTTTCTGTGCTAGCCACAAGCTCAAGTGGATATTCTATTATTTTTTTAATAAGTTCAATATTTTATTTTGTAAATGCATTGGTAATTTATGTTTTCTACCGGATAATGAAGGGTAAAGATTCAGAATTTTATGGTTGATCTATATCTTTTATAACTTTGTCTGTTTTAAATTCTATCTTTTTTACTAAGTTTGGATTTTTATAAATTATTTGTTTTATACCACTATCACCTTGAAGATTTAAAATATTTTGAAATAAACTTTTGTGAACTATTGTTGGAAAACCTTTAATATCTTTATAGTAAGGGGCAATTATTTTATCTTCTTTTTCAATTTTTGACAAGATGTTATATACTATATCAGTACTTATATAAGGCATATCTGCTAGAAAGATAGCAATGTAATCAGGCTCAAAAGGGATAATGTTTTTAATCAACAATTTTAGAGAAGTTGAAATTCCTTTTTCATATTCTTTATTAATTAAAATTGTAAAACTTTTTGGAATTATAAAGTGAGGATTAATCTTATTCCAAAGAGGATTAACTACTAAAAAGTTCTTTTCAAAGTTTATAGATTTTACTACGTCAATGACGTGTTGAAGCATAGGTTTTCCGTTTATATTATGTAAAATTTTTACGTTGTTTTGGAATCTTTTCCCTTGACCAGCTGCTAATATTGCTGAGAAGATTCTAAATTCAAAAGATATTCTTTCCATTTTCTTCCTCCAGTAAAACCATGTATATCGTTTTTCCCAACAACTCTATGGCATGGAATGTAAATAGGCAATGGATTTTTTGACATTGCAAAACCTACAACTCTTGGGTTTACATTTAATATTTTTGCTATTTGGCCATATGTCATGGTTTGACCATATGGAATTTCTCTTACAAAATCCCATATTTTTTTAAATGTTTTTCCTGTATTAATTTCTACATTAAACAAAAGTTTTTTTCTTTTACCTTCAAAGTATTCTTTTATTTGACTTGTGAATATACCTAATTCTATTTCTTTTAAAAATTCATTTTTAAATTCAATTTTAATTGCTTTGTTGTCTTTAACATATACAATTATTGAACCAATTTCAGTATTTACAATTCCTTTTTCCATTTTTTCACTCCTTTGGTATAATTATACCAGGTGATATAATGAATTTAAAAATTTTTTTTAAGTATATTGTGTACATTTTTTTGATAATTTTATCATTCATAAATTTTGGACTTACATTGTTAATAATTTTTATATTACAAATACCAGTTATTAGAAAGTCTATACTTGGTAGATTACCTTTTAAGCTTGAAAAGGAGCCATGGAGCAAGAAAGAAACTTTTGAATATAAAAAAAATTTGTGGCTTGATGTATATTTTCCAAAAGAAAAATCTGAACATCTTATTTTGTTTGCACATGGTGGTGGCTGGATTAGTGGATATAGAAGGCAACCTAATAACGTATCATGGTATAGATTTCTTGTCTCAAAAGGCTTTATAGTTGCCACAATTGATTATAGATACGGTTTTTTAAATGAAATTGAACAACTTGTGGAAGATTTATCAGATGCATATAATTTTGTAAAGAATAATATAAATGTTAAAAAAATAAGCTTAATGGGACTTTCGGCTGGAGGACATCTTGCTTTATACTTTGGATTGAAACATAAAGTAAAACTGGAGAATATAGTTTCATATTATTCTCCCTGTGATTTACTAGATATATGGAAGAGTGAATCTTTATTTGCGAGATTTGCAGTTTCTACAACTTTAAAAAGACTTCCGTCCAAATCAAAAGATGTTTACAAATATTATTCGCCTATTTCTTACGTGGAAAAAGGTGTTGTACCAATATTATTAGTCCACGGTATGAAGGATAAGGTTGTACCTTATATCTCCTCAGTAAAAATGTACAAAAAGTTGCGGAGTTTTTCAAATAAAGCAAAGTTACTACTTCATCCATTTGGAGATCATGGATTTGAGTTTATTTTGAAAGATGAAAAAACAAAAAGTATTTTACTAAAAACAGTTGATTTTTTAAAGGGTGATGGATATGATTAGTTTTGATTTTGATTTTTCAATGCCAGAATATACATCTGGTTATATACTAAAATCAAAAAATTTTCGAGTGTCATTTATTAAATTTCCAACTCAATATAAATTTGCAGAAAAGGGAACAGAGGTAGTTGAGACTTACTTGTTTGAACCTAAAAAAGATATTGCCGGAAGTTTAATGATCCTGCATGGACTGGGAACAAGTAATATTCCATTTTTACTTTGGATGGGAACACATCTTGCTAATGCAGGAGTTAGAACAATTGTTCCAATACTTCCGGGTAATTTTACAAGAGTAGCAGATAAATCGGTAAGTGGGAAAGATTATTTTTCAACCGATGTTGAACGTGCTACCAGATTTTGGGAACATGCTGTTGTTGATACATTAAGTGTTTTAAATTTTGCAAAAAATTTAAATTTGTGGCATGAAAATAATTGTTTGCTTGGATTTTGCCTTGGTGGAATGTTAAGTGTAATACTAAATTCATTGACAGATGATTTTAAAAAGACTATTTTGATGACAACCGGTGGTGATGTTGGAACGTTGATTTGGTACTCACCAACGCTTGCTTTTATGAGAAGAGAAATGAAAAAAGGATTTGGCGGAGATATAATACACAAAGAAGAATTCTTGGAAAGGTTTAAAAAAGATATAGAAAAATTGAAAAAATTTGAAAATGTAAAGCAAATGCAGCAAAGTGATATTCATCCATTTTTGAAAATAGATCCAATTGCATACGCAAAATTTGTAAAAACTGAAAGAATAATATTTATTGAAGCCTTGTTTGATAAAGCTTTGCCAAAATCGACTAGAAAAATGTTGTGGGAGATGCTTGGAAAACCAAGAAGGCATGTCATATTCTCCGGACATGTTACGTGGCTGCCTTTTCAATATTTTCTTGCAAGATTTATTTTAAAGGAAATGGATGCAAATGAATTTAGAAGACAAGCACGTCTAATGGAAAAGATTAAATTTGAAGAAAAATAATTAATTCCTGTATACTGCTCCCCTGAAGGATTGGACAGTTAGAAAGTAGAGAGTATAATCATATACGAAGGGGAGTGAAAGATATGAGAAAGAAGTTTTCTGCTGAAG
>NZ_JAIHAP010000016.1:0-31156 GCF_020054775.1 Thermosipho sp. (in: thermotogales)
GCCCTTTCTTTGCCAATGAAAAACACCCCCTAGATAGTTATATTTTATCACTTCCGGGGGTGTTTTTTATTTCGTTCCTTTTCTTGGGTTCAGTCCACTCTAATGGTTTTCCAAAATCTAATTTATCATTAGAATAGGCGGTTTAATCTTCTACGTTAAAAAAAATGGCCTAAACGGCCATTTTTTAGGAGCAAAAGATATTGATTTTTCTTGACAAAGGTTATATTTTTAGGATTTTTTTAACTTCTTTTAGGTGAGTTTTTCCTATAGGAAGTAATTTTTTGTTTTTCATTTCAAGAGAGATAGGTTCTTTAATAAATTTTTCAATGAAGTTGAGATTTATGATATATGATTTGTGGATTCTAACAAAGTTTTGTGGAAGATCTTTTTCTAAACTTCCAAGACTTTTGTAATGCTTTATTACATATTCATCGTTTTTTGTAATTGCGAAGATATTTTTATCAAAATATTCAAAATATAGTATATCATCAAAGCTTAAAAAAATTATTTCATTGTTGTTTTCTGCAGCAATCGTATTAATAATATTTTTTGTGCGTAATTTTTCTTCTATTCTTTTTATAGTTTCAAGAAACCTGATTTCTGACACAGGTTTTGTTAAATAATCAAGGGCATTAACCTCAAAAGCTTCAACGGCGTATTCTGAATAGGCAGTAACAAAAACTATTTCGTACTTATCAAGGCACTTTGAAGCTTTAATGCCGTTTATAGATGGCATTTCAATGTCTAAAAAAATAACATCAGTTTTTTTATTTTTTTATTTTTTAAAAACTCTTCAACGCTTTCAAAGCAACCTACTATTTCAAAATCTGTCATTTCATTTATTAGATCTTTCAAACTTTCTCTTGCATAGTATTCATCGTCTATAATAGCTACTTTTATCATACAGCTTCACCAACCTTTATATTACTGCTTTTAATTTTTATTTCAACTGTTGTTCCACCAAAGATTCCGTTTTTTATAGAAAAATTATAATCTTCACCGTATATTGATTTTAATCTTTTTTGTATTAGCTCAAGCCCTTTTCCTTTTTTATTTGAAGATTTAAAACCTTTACCATTATCTTCAACAGAAATTTTTACATAGTTATCGATGCTTTCAACGTTTACTTTTATTATCAACTCATCTTCCTTCATTCCGTGTTTTATAGAGTTTTCAACAAGGGGTTGTAGTATAAAAGGTGGAATTTTTATTGTATTTTCAACGTTTACCGTTATTTCATAACTTAATTTATCTTTGTACCTTAATTTCATTAATTCTAAATAGTTAGTTGTGAATTTTATTTCGTCTTTTAAAGAAACAAATTTTTTGTTTTCATATAGGGTATATCTTAATAGTTCTGAGATGTTGTCAATAAAATAATTTACTTTATCAGGTTCCTTTTTTGAGATATATTTTATGGCATTTAGTGTGTTAAATAGAAAGTGAGGGCTTAAGTTAGACATTAATTCTCTTAGTTTTTCTTCAGTTGCTAGCTTTAAACTTTCATTAACTCTAGCCAATGAAATAATTAGTGATAATGTCTGAGCAAGTTTTTTTCCAAAGATTATGTCAGAATTTTTAATTTCGCCTTTTTTTGAATAATATAATTTCAAGGTTCCAATTAATTCATTATTTAAATCCGTTAGAGGGATTATTATTCCAGAATAAAGCGGACAATTGTAAGCAGAGCAACTGATCCCTTTTTTTCCAACAACCTTTAAACCATGTCCGCTTTCAATTACTTTTTTTGTTGCATTGGTTTGTATGTTCATTCCAGTAACGTGGTGATCACTACCAATGCCTACATGAGTCAATATTTTATTTTTATCCGTAATGGCTACGGCATCAAAATTTGTGTTGTTTAATATTGTCTCTGCTATTAATTTTGCGTTTTTTTCGTTAAAACCTTCTTCAATAGAACTTAAACTTTTTTCCATTATGACAAATATAGAGTTTATTGTATTTTCTGCTGTTTGCTCCAATTGTTCTTCTATATTTTTAATCATGTAATTTAAAAAAGAAACACCAAGAGAATTTGTTATTACCATTGGGAAAAGTATTTTAAATGTTATATCAAAGGCAAGAGAATATGGTTTTACCATAACCAAAACGTATGTAAGGTGTACGATTTCAATTAATACAGTATAAAGGAGTGTTCTAACGAATGTAAAGTGTTTTCTTCCATAAAGATGTGAGATAAAGCCACTTATAATTCCTGCGGTTATTGTTCCAAGAAAACATGGAATAACGGTTATACCACCTAAAAAGAGTCTAAAAATTGAAGATATTAAAGCAGCAATTAAACCGGCAGGTATTCCTCCTAGCATTCCTGCAAAAATAACTCCAATATCTCTGTAATTGACTATGGCACCATTATATCTGATTCCAAAAACTGTTCCTAAGATTCCTAAAAATCCTCCGATAATACCTAAAACAAGTCTATTTTTTGCAACTAAGGTTTTACCAAAAATATTTTTGATAAAATAACTTTGAAAAGTTATATATGTAATTACCAATATTAAGGAAACCCTTTCAAGTAAAATTAAACTTATATTT
Organism: Thermosipho sp. (in: thermotogales); assembly: GCF_020054775.1. NCBI lineage: Bacteria > Thermotogati > Thermotogota > Thermotogae > Thermotogales > Fervidobacteriaceae > Thermosipho > Thermosipho sp. (in: thermotogales). Next base: position 2,557 of record NZ_JAIHAP010000016.1, read on the forward strand.
TCTAGCATGGATCTCTCATCATCGCCCTTTCACCAAAATCTCCTAAATCTTTTAACTCGCAATTGCCAAGTTTTTTTGCTTTCACCTTTGCATCTTTGTAAAAGTTTAAAGTTATGAACACTTCAACATTTTTAAGGTCTTTAAGCATTTCTTTAGCTTTTCCTTGCGGTTCTTTAGCTGTATATATTAAAACTTTTTCATACATGTTCAAAACTTTCTTAATGCCCCTTATATCGATAACCCCTAAAGCAGTACCGTATAAAATGAGAGTTTTAATGTTATCACATCCTTTTTGTTTTTATTTCCAGCTTATATTGTATCAAATAAAAAACATTAAAGGAAATTCCTGTATTTTACAGGAATTTCCATTATTTGTAAATATTTTCCTTTTATTATCTTTGATAAGGTATAAATTAGCCTTTTAGACCGCTGCTAACAAGGCTTTTAACGAATAGATTTTGAATGAGGAAGAATACTAAAAGGGTAGGTGCAAGAACAATCATAGTACCTGCCATAATTGTTCCCCAGTTGTTTGCAGCTTCTGCATCAATTAACATTTTTACTCCGATTTGTGCTGTTTTCATTTTATCATCCATTGTAACAACAAGAGGCCACAGATACATGTTCCAGGCATATACAAAGTTGATTAATGCAGCTCCTCCGATCATAGCTTTTGATAATGGAAGTAAAACTTTGAAAAGGTATTGCATTGGACTTGCGCCATCTATTCTTGCTGCGTCACTTAATTCCATAGGAATGGTTCTAAAGTGTTGCCTCATTAAAAATGTATTTGTAGCACTTGCAGTAAATGGGATTATTAAAGCATAATAAGTATTTACCCATCCCAGAGATTTCATTAACAAGAAAAGAGGAACAATCATTACTGTTTCAGCTGGAAGAAATAGTGTAATAAACAAGGTAGCAAAAGCGACTTTCTTGCCTTTAAAGTTAAAATTTGCAAAAGCATAACCTGCTAAAATCCCGGTTATTAGCTTTCCAAGGGTTATAAACAAAGCTACTATAGCAGAATTAATTATCATTCTTCCTAGTGGCACAAGTCTTAATGCTTCTTTATAGTTTTGCCAATATAAGCTTTTTGGTATTATTTTTGGAGGAAAGCTAAATACTTCAGCAGGAGTCATAAAACTCATCATAAAAGCAAGGAAAATTGGAGAAAACATAATAATTGTAACCAAGATTAAAATGATTTCTGAAATAATAAAGGAAACTTTATTTTTTCTATTCACAATTATCACCTCACTGATAATGTACACCTTTTTCAACAAATCTAAAGTAAAGATATGTAATTATTGACATTACACCAAACATTACTACTGATTCAGCAGCTGCAAGGCCGTTGTCTTGGAAAGCAAATCCATCCAGATATAACCTGTAAATCATTGTAGTTGTACTTCCCAATGGGCCTCCTCGAGTCATAATATCTATAATTCCAAAAGAGGAAAACATGGTTGTGGTAAAGTTCATTATAAATAGATAAAAGGTAATAGGAGTTACAAGTGGGAATTTAATTTTCCACATTCTAGTCCAAGAGCTTGCCCCATCGATGAGGGAAGATTCTAAGATTGAATCTGGAATATTTTGGAGAGCAGCTATGTAAAAGATCAGATCAAATGGTAGCATTTTCCACACGGTTGCTGCTATTAATGCGATCATAGCATATGGCACAGTTGTTAACCAGTCAACGTCTATATGGAAGATAACTTGAAAAAGATAGCTCAAAAGACCTGCAGTTGGAGTAAACATCATTGACCAAAGGGTTGCAGAAATTGCTGGTGAAACTGCATATGGTGAGAACATTAAAGTTCTAAAAATTCTAGTACCAGGTAAGTTTTTAACTAATAGTTGTGCTATTAGAAATGCAAGAAATATAGTAATACCAACACTAGAAAGTGAGTAGATAAAAGTTGTTCTTAAAACTTTATAATACTCACTATCGGTAAATAAATCAATATAATTGTCTAGTCCAACAAAAATAGATTTATCACCAAAGAAAGATTCTTGAAAGAAGCTCAATTTAAAAGAATTAAAGGCTGGAAAATAAATAAAAAGAATGATTATTAAAAAGGTTGGAACTAACAAAAGATATGGTGTTAGTTTTCTCAAGACAACACCTCCTATTTCTATAAAAGCGCCTCCAAAAAGGAGGCGCAACTAAAAATTAATAAAAGAACTTATTATTCATATAGCCTATTGTATTTCTTCAATGCTCTTGTAACTTGATCAGCTGCCCAATTGAGAGCTTGGTCAACTGTCATTTCACCGTTTATAACTTTCTCGTATGCTGTTTCTATAATTTCTCTTGTTTCTGGGAACACTCCAATAATTGCACCGTTTGTATTAGGTGTTTGTTTTGAAAGAAGGAGTTGGAATATTGCTGTTAAGTAATTTGGATGATCAGCGTAGAATCCTTCCATTAAAAGTTGTTCTAATGCATCTTTCCTTACAGGGAAGTAACCAGTTTCAAGGTGCCACTTAATTTGTTGTGCAGGTTCTGTCATCCATTTTACAAATTCCCATGCAGCATCGATTTCTTCTTTTGGATGGTTCTTAAGAATCCAGAGTGAACCTCCACCTATTACAACACCACCCTGGATAGAAAGGCTTGGTTTTGGCAAGAATGCAGTGCCAACTTCCCAACCATTTTCTTTTGCGGTATCAGTTATGAATTTAACATCTGAAGTTGAGTAAAGTAACATAGCAGCTTTACCGGAGAGGAATATCTGTCTTGCCCCGCTCCAATCTTCTCTCTTTGTGTTTATTAATAATCCTTCTTTAGTCATCTTTGCTAATAGTTCGAAAATATTTTTACCTGCTTGACTGTTGAATACAGCCTCGGTAGGTCTTTTGTCTCCTCTACCATTGTCATAGTTTACTAGTGGTGCATCTTGAACTGCCATAAGTTGTTCAAAGAACCAAGAGTGTGTTGGCCAAGTTAAACCATATCTTATAATATTTCCATCTTTGTCCTTTTTGACCAATTTTCTGCTATATTCAATTAATTCGTCGAAGGTTCTTGGTGGTCTATTTGGATCTAACCCTGCTTCTTTAAAGAAAGTTTTGTTGTAGAATAAAATAGCATTTGAAGAATTAAATGGCATAGAATAGAGTTTTCCGTTAACTGTGTAATAATTTAGAACTTGAGGTAAGAAAGCTCCTAAATCAATACTTGGATCTTTGGCAATAAGATCTCCTATTGGGACAGCTATGTTTCCATCGATCATAGCTCTTGTTCCTATATCGTATATTTGTACAACATGTGGTGCATTCCCAGCTTTTACAGCTGCAATTGTTTTGTTGAATGTATCTCTGTAAGATCCTGTGTACTGAACGTTTACTTGGATATCTGGGTGAGTTGCCATAAATTCTTTGGCCATGTTTTCAAGAAGTTCAATTCTCCAACCACTCATAGCATGCCAAAATTCAATAGTTACTTTTGAAAAGCTGAGTATACTTATAACTACAAGAATTAAAACCAACAGCTTTTTCATTTTCAATCCCTCCTTTTTTTAAGTTGCGGATTAATTATACAATAATTTAAATTAATAAGAAAAAGTATGAATTTTACAGAAACTAAAAGTTATAAAAACAATATTGATAATAATAAACTATAATTAAAAGAGAGCAACAATATCTAATTTACATAAAAATTAATCTGGTTTTAAATATATAAAGTAACTAGATTTGAACTTCTCAAAAAGATTTTATTAAATGTATATTTAATTTGTTTTTGGAAATATTAAGATATATTAAGGTACAAAATTAATTTTTTCTATTAAAGTGATGTATAATTGTTTTGTATAATCACATTAGTGGGGGTAATAATATGAAAAAATTTTTTGTGTTTTTCTTATTAACAACCATAGTACTTTCTTTTTCTTTTAGCTACTTTAGAACACCAGATGTTTTACTTTATCCAAATAGAACTATATCGTTTTATTCAGATGAGCCTGTTTCAGTAAGAGTATACAAGTTTGATATAACTAAAGAGATATTTGAAAAGAATTTAAAAGATGGAAAATCAGTAAGATTTTTGCTTGAAAAGTCTGATGAAAAAGTGTTTTCAATAATTCTTCCACAAAGTCCAGGGGCATATTATGTTGTTTTGGAGGGAAAAGATAAATATGTCTCCAATTTATTTTTTCTTACAAACTATGAAGCCTTTGTAGCAAGCAGTGATAAGGAATTTTATTTTTCGGTGTATGATTTAAAAGAAGGAAAATTTGTAAATAGGCTTTTCTACTTTGATGATGACTTTTTAAGGAGTATTACAGGACCTGTTTTTAAAGCTGATATAGAAAAATACAAAGGAAAAGTCTTTTTTTATGAAAACAACGTAGTCTTTATCTCAAGGTATTCTGCATACAATCCTTATTCAGAAAAAAAGGTTTTGGTGTTCTCAGATAAGCCTATTTATAAACCTGGTGATGTGTTAAGGTTTAGGGTTAATTTATTTAAAAGAGAAGGTAGTAAATACGTTCCATATTCGTCGAAAATATTAGTCCATTTAAGAGATCCATTTTCAAATGAGATTTTTTCTCAAGAGTTTAATACGGATGATTTTGGAGGAGTATCATTTGAATATAAGACAACAGATGAGATAATAACTGGAAATTATGTATTAACAATAGAAGAGAAGGGAAAAGCTTTAGGTTATCACTACTTTTTATTGCAAGATTATGTAAAACCTACTTACACAATAGAGCTTACCCCTTCTGCCACACAATCTATTGTAGGACAAACTGTTAACGTAAAACTTTCTGCAAGGTATTTAAATGGAGATCCAGTAAAAATGGCTCAAGTTCTTTTTTATGCGTTTAGAGATGGTAGGTTGATTAATAAAACTAAAGCAGTAACAGATGAAAATGGACAGGCATTGTATGGATTATATCTAAAAGAAGGTGGATATTATCGTATACAGTCTCTTGTAGTGGATGATTCAGGAAGGCAATATGAAAAACAAGTTTTTATAGATGCAAAAAAAGATAATGTAAGTATAGATGCAAAGATAAACAACAATAAGTTGAATTTGTACATAACTGATCTTTCAGGCACGCCACTAAATGGAGTTGCTTTGATTAAAATAAACGAAAAAGAAGAATATGTAACAGTTTTAGATGGAAAAAGTTTCTTGAATTTGCCAAAAGATACATGGTATGTTGAAGTTCAATTTGGAAAGGAAAGAAAGTTAGTATTTAAAAGATACAGAGAAAGCAATGCAGGAATATTAACTGTTGATAGAGATAGTATAGAACCAGGCGGAAAGGTAAAAATAACGGTAGAGCCGAAAGACGATGTTGGAGTGTTAGTTGCCGGTGGTACAAATATTGATGTGTTTAAGATCATAGATAATAAGCTGGAAAGTGTAGAGATTAGTATTCCAAAAGAAGAAATATCAGATGGATATTTTATCTCTTATTATGGATTAAAATTTAATGATAATATAAAGATAAATATTTTGCATGATAGGGTAAGAAAATTAGAAATAAAGACAAATAAGGATATTTATAAACCAGGTGAAATTGCTAAAGTTTCTTTTAAAGATTCAAAATCATTAAAAGTGGTAAGCATTGCCGATGAAGGTCTCTATCTTTTGTCTGATAGGGGTTCTATTATAAACGACTTATATCCAAGACTTTATTATTCAACTTTTGAAGTCTATAAATCTTCGAAATATATTTATTTAGACTATCTAAGCCGATTTGAGAATGAAAAAGAAAAGCATATATTTGCAAGTTCGAAGGAATCGGAAGAAAAAAACATTAGAGAGTATTTCCCGGAAACTTTGTACTGGAGTCCTAATCTTTTTGAAGAAAATTTAACCTTGAAAGTACCAGATAGTATAACAAAATGGAGAGTTCTAGCATATGAAATCTCAAGTGACTACATTGCAGAAGGAAGTGCAACGTTTGTAGTTACAAAGCCATTTGAGGTGAAATTATTTGTTCCAGAATTTTTAACAAATAATGATCAACCAGATTGTGTAATTTATGTAAAAAATTATACCGGAAAATCAGGAAAAGTTGAGGTGAAATTGAATGTTAAAAATGCAACTTCAACTTTTGAAAGTGGTGTTTTTAATATAGAACGTGATTTAAGAATACCATTTTCACTTAAGGGTGTTAGTGGAAAAAATGTAGATCTTATTTTGGAAGCATCTTTGAATGATGAACATGACGCTATAAAGATTAAAGTGCCTGTGAATGCAGCTTATATTGAAAAAGTATCAAGCAAAGTTTTAAGGATAAAAGATAAAATGGAGTTTGAAAAAGATGTAGATATAAAGGTTATAAATAATTTAAAAGATTTACTTGCTGAATCTATTGAGAATTTGATAACTTATCCTTACGGTTGTACTGAACAGACTATGAGTTCTTTTTATCCAGCTTTGGTTGCAAAGAAAATATTGGAAAGAAAAGACATTGATGACATAGTTTTAAAGGGGCTTCAGAGAATTTTAAAACTGCAGCACAGAGATGGTGGTTGGGGTTGGTGGTCTAATGATAAAAGTGACGTTTATATGACTAGCTATGTTTTAGAAGGATTATATTATGCAAAACAGAATGGATATTACTTTCCACAAGTTTCTTTGGATGAAGCAATAGGTTATCTAAAAAAACAAGAGTTAAATGGATATGCAGTTTTTGTGTTAAAGTTATACGGAGAAGAAGTAGACTTTAAATCAAAAAATATTATTGATGAAATATTTACCACCCCAGAAAAAGTTTTAAAATATGCAAAAGTTGGAGAAAATTTTGCATATATAGAGTCGAATGGATTTTATTCTTCGGTATATCTTACAAGCTATGCGTTAAGACTTCTGTCTTTGGAAGAAAAATATCCGGATTTAAGAGAAAAAATGGTAAATTATCTTCTTTCGAAAAAGAACGGTCCCTTCTGGTATTCGACGAAAGATACAGCTGCTTCTATTCTTGCAATTCTTGAGAGTGATAGTTTTAAAGACATAAAGAGTGATATAACAGTTAAAAGTGAAGGTGGAAAAGTAATTGTAAGTGGTGAAGGATTCATTGAAGTAAAACAAACTGAGAGAATTGAAAAAGAAGATCAATATCATGGAATAAAGTTAAAAACAGAAATTTTTAAAAGGTATGAATTTTTATTCGATGGAGAGTATATCGATGCGTTTTTACCAGTGGAAAGCAGTTGGATCCCAATTAGTATGGAATTATTTGATTCAACACTTGTACAGATTTCAAAAGTGCCTAGAGAAATATCAATGTTGTTGAATGAAGGCACTCCACTTTCTTTTGAAAATGGGAAGTTGGTTGTAGAAGGACCGTTTAAATTTGTGGGAAATGAGTATAGTTTTGATAAAGGATACTATGAAATTCAATTTGTGGAAAATGATAATTTTGAAATTCAAAAAGGCGATTTTTTAAAGACGCAAATTACCATTGATGGTACAGGAGAATATTTAGTGGTTGAAGAATATCTTCCTGCATGTGCACAGGTTAATAAATATTACTATGAAAAAACACCGGAGTATTACAGTAAATTTTCGTATAGATGGTATGAAGATAATAATATATGGTACAGCTATAGGGATGTAAAAAAAGATAGGGTAGCATTTTTTATTAGATACCTTACTCCTGGAAAACTTACATATTACTGGAGAGTGACTTCTAGTGGAAAATATATTAAAAAGCCTACGTACGTTTACAATATGTACTACGAGGATACTTACGCTATCTCTCATATTGATACCTTTGTTATTAAATAGTCAAATTTTGTTTGAAAAACAAATTCCAGATTTGGTATTAATAAAGTTAGATGAATTTTTAAGCCAGGCAAGTATTACAATTCCTAAAAGACCTGTTGTTATATTTGAAAGTAGGTCGTTGCAGGAATTTAACAAAATTACAGGAATGCCTTATAGCATTGGAGGAGTATATTTTGATTTTAAGATAATTTTGCAACCGATAAATATCTTGACGAAAAAAGGAGTATATGAGAAAGTATTACTTCATGAGTTATTGCATTGGGTATTATATGGTTTAGATGAAAAATACCAGGAAGGTTTGATATATTGGTGGTTGAGAGAATATGATAGAAAAGAAGTTGAAGATTTTCTTAATGTTTTTGATGGCAATTTGCACAACTTTATTATTTCCCATTGGAATGAATGAAGGATTTTCAAAGCTTGCATTAGACTTGAATGATAGTTTAAATTTTAGACTCTGGTTTGTCTCGATTGCCCTTGACAACGTAGATAATGAGCACCCCTCGTTCAAAACAAAAGATTGTGCTGGTTTTGTATTTTATTCATTAAAAGAGGCATTAAAAAAGCATGACATGAACTGGATAAAAAAAACAGGATACAGGGGGCCGATTTTTGAGGATGTTAAAAAATACAACTATCCTGATACTCCACTTTCAGTTAATATCTTTTTTGACGGAAAAGATTTTGTGCCGTATGTTACAGCTTACAATCTTTTAATGTATAACGTTGAATTTGTTTCTTTTGAAAAAAAGCATGCAAAAGTTGGCGACCTAGTTTTCTTTTTTCACCCAGAAGATCCAGACTTTCCATTTCATGTAATGATTTATACAACAAATGGTTTTGTTTACCATACAGGACCAGGTGGAGAGATAAGATATGTAAGGTTTGAAGATATGATGCTTGGGGATATGACATGGCGGCCAATAAGGCTTAATAAGGCGTTTTTGGGATATTTTAGGCTAAAATTTTTAAATGATTGATTGTAAAAAAAGAGTGATGCGAATGCATCACTCTTTTAGATATTTGTTAAACCAATTTGTTATTTCTCTTAGGCGTGTTATTCTGTTTTTTGGTTTTCCACTTCTGCTAAGATCGTGATTTTCGCCTTTTAAAATAACAAGACGACTTTCAACTCCAAAATATTTGAGAGAAGTAAACATTTGAATTGCTTCTGCAATCCAGCATCTATAATCTTCATCTGAGTGAATGAAAAGTGTAGGAGTTTTAACTTTATCTGCATATTTCATAGGAGAATGCCACCAGAGCTTTTCAAAATTGTCCCATGGGGTAGCTGATTGCTGATCTGCTACAAAGTAGTAACCTATGTCTGTTGTTGCAAATTTAGATATCCAATTAGAAATACTTCTTTGAGATACAGCAGCTTTGAATTTATCTGTATGACCTATTATCCAATTTGTCATAAACCCACCGTATGAACCACCAGTTACTCCTAACCTTTCTTTATCGATAAATGGATATCTTTTTAATGCTTCATCTACAAAGCTCATTAGATCTTCATAGTCTACTGTGCCGTATTTGCCTCTAATATCTGCAAATTTATTGCCTCTTCCGTCGCTTCCTCTTGGGTTTGTAAACATAACTACATAGCCTTCACTTGCCCATATTTGCATTTCGTGAAAGAAAACTTCTCCATATACAGTCTTTGGACCACCATGAATATCTAATATTGCAGGATATTTTTTTCCTTCTTCAAAATCTACTGGTTTAATAATCCAACCTTCTAGTTCAATTCCATCTTTGTTAGTGAATGTAAACTTTTCTGGTTTTGATATTTTTCTTTCATTTACAAGCCGTTCATTAAAGAACGTTACTTGTTTTTCTGCTTTTTCAAGCTTGTATATTTCTTGCAATTTAAAATTTTTTAGGCCAATGAAATAAATTTCTCCATTTTTTACGTCAAATCCATCGATTGAGCCACCATTTACTGTAAGTTTTTCTATTTTACCAGTTTTATCTATTCTATTTAAGTAGGAACTACTATATTCAGTGGTTACAAAATAAAGGTAATTTTCGTCGACAGCAGCATTATTGTAACTACCATATCTGCAATCTGAACCGACACTGTTTCTTATACTTAAATCAAAATTAGGAGTTAATAATGTGACTTTTTTTGATTTTGGATCAAGAAGATAAAATTTTGGATTTTCATTTACTCCAAAATTTTTCATGTCACTTCCAGCAAATATAATTGAATCATCTAAAAAGTAAGCGTATGCATATCTAAATGGATCATCATGAGTTAGCTTTTCTTTTCCTTTGGTTTCTAGGTTATATATAAACAAGTCTGAGCGTATCTCCATTTTATCTTTATATTCATTTGAAATAAATAATATATTTTTTCCATTTTTTGCAATATCAAAATGTGAAACATTTTCATACTCTCCAGATATTGGAATAATTTCTTTATTTTTTAAATTGAAAAGATATAACCTGGTTCTTTTTTTGTTTGTAAAACCTGCACCATTAGACCAAAATGGTATTTCATCTAAGATAATGTAATCTTTGTCGTTGTCATATATATTATATTCACCAAGAATTACAAAATTTTCACTGTCGAGCTTTTTAATTTTTTTAACAATTAGTGGTATTTCAAAATATTTTTCAGCTTCTCCACCATTTACATTAATCTTGTAAAATACAGTAAATATCTCTCCATTTTCCTTTCTTTTTTTATCTTTTTCATCTCTAATTGATGGAAAAAGAATTGTTTCATTATCAAGCCATATAAAACTACTTTCCTGACCAAAGGTTGTAAGTTGAAATGCCTTTTTACTTTCTGTGTTATAAACCCAAATATTTGAAACATAATTGTTTTCCTCTTCATTCATTTTGTGAACTACAAAACCAAGGAACTTTCCATCAGGCGAAAAAGAAAGGCCTGAAATAAATTTAAATTTTAATAAATCATTAATAGATAATTTTTCCATATTCATCCCTCCCCATATTATTATACAAAAATATTTCTAACTTGACAAAGATATCAAAAAAAATGTATAATATGTTAAAAATAACAAAATCAAACAAAAATTAACAAATAATAACAAGGTGATATTATGCTTCGAATTGAAAGATTAGAAAAAATACTTCAGGAACTTAAGAAAAATGGTTATGTAAAAATTAATTCTCTTGCTGAAAAATTAAAAGTATCCCCAATGACAATTAGAAGAGATCTCAACATTTTAGAAAAGAAAGGAATTGTTTATAAAACTCACGGAGGAGCTTTCTTACATCAATCTTTATCAAAAGAAATCACATATGATAGTAAGAAAAAAACTAACATTGAAGAAAAACAAAAAATAGCAAAGAAGGCTTTGGAATTTATCTCAAACGATTTAACTGTTTTTTTAGATGCTGGGACAACCACTTATGAATTAGCTAAATTACTAACAGAATTTGAAAATCTAACAGTGTTCACTTCCGATTTAAACATTGCTTTGTTTCTTTCAAAATCTAAAAATAAAGTCTTTATGTTTGGCGGAGAAATACAAAAAGAAACAGGAAGTGTTTTAGGTTCTTTAGCTCTGGATTTTGTTAAATCATTACACTTCGATATAGCGTTCTTGGGTACTTCAGCAGTTAATAGAAAATGGCAAGTAGTTACTCCAACCCCAGAAAAAGGCCTTTTAAAAAAACAAATTATCAACAACTCACGTAAAACTATTTTATTAGCTGATAGTACAAAATTTTTCATTGATTCTCTTTATTCAATTTGTTCATTAGAAGATCTTGATGCAGTAATTACCGGAAAAACTTTTTCTCAAGAAGAATACAATGAAATTATTAATTTGCCAATTAATCTAATAAAAGTATAAGGAAGTGAGAAAATGGCTAAATATTTTATCATAGCTGATGATCTTACAGGTGCAAATGCTAGCGGTATACTTTTAAAAAAATTAGGTTTAAAAACTTTATCACTTAAAAAGGAAAAACAACATGAAATTGAAAATTATCTTCCAGATTATGATGTTATTACAATATCAACCGAAAGTAGGGGAATAGAAAAAGAAAAAGCATATGAGGCTGTAGCAAATATTGCATTTCAAATTAAAAATAAGAATTTTAAATTGATTAACAAAAGAATTGATAGTACATTAAGAGGCAATATAGGAGCTGAAATTGATGCTGTTTTAGATAGTTTAAAAGACTTTGTGGCTGTTATGGTACCAGCATTTCCAAGTTCTGGAAGAATTACCATAGGAGGCAGACTTTTAGTTAATGGCATTCCTTTACATAAAACAGAAGCTGCAAAAGACCCCAAAGCTCCAGTAAAAACTTCCTCTGTAATGGAAATCTTACAAAAACAATCTCAAAAACCTTCCATCCACTTTCCTATCGATTTTTTAAGCCAAAGTGATGAAATTTGTATTAAAACTCTAAAAGAACATCTAAATAAAGGTTATAAAATTTTTGTATTTGATGCCACAGATGAAGAAGATATAGATAAAATAGCTAGAATTTGGATTAATTTAAATATTAAATTTTTCTCTGTTGATCCTGGTCCTTTTACCTATTCATTGGCAAAACAAATGGAAGGAAGAAACGAAAACGACAAAAAAATTCTGATGGTAATAGGAAGTGTTACTGATACAACTTATAAACAATTAAACTTCTTAAAAATAAAAATTCCCGATCTTGAGATTATTAACGTAAATCCAAAAAAACTTATATCAGAAAATGAAAGAGAGAAAGAAATAAACCGAGCATTCCAAAAAACTATAGAAGTTTATGATGAAAAAAATTTAATTTGTGTTACAACAATTAACCATGAAAAGTTAGATTTACAATTTTTATCATCAAAATTAAATCAAAGTGTTGAAAATCTATCTGTTTTGATTAATACTGGTCTTGCTGAAATTGCTCACAAGTTAATTAATTCAAATCTAACTTTTCACGGAATTTTCTCAAGTGGCGGAGACACAACGATAGCGTTGTTGAACAAATTAGAAGCCCATGGTGTTGAACTTTTAGATGAAATTTTGCCATTAGCAGTAGCAGGAAAAATAATTAATGGTATAGCTGATCAAATTAACATAGCAACTAAAGGTGGGATGATTGGTGATGAAAAGGGAATTTATCTTTGCATTAGTCATTTGCAAAAAATGAGTTAGGAGGTGTTGTTTTTGAAAAAGCCAATTATAGCTATAACCATGGGAGATCCTGCAAGTATTGGTCCGGAAATAGTAATAAAATCTTTAACTCATCCAGAAATTTATGAGATTTGTAAACCTTTAATAATAGGAGATAGAAGTGTTATTGAAAAAAACCTTGAATTTTTAAAACTTGATCTAGAAATAAAATCAATTAATGAGCCAGACGAAGGAATTTATAAATATGGAACGCTATCAATGATAGATTTAAACAATGTTGACGTTTCAAAACTTAAATTTGGAGAAGTTAGTGCAATGTCAGGTAAAGCATCTTACGAATATATAGTTAAATCAATTGAACTTGCAATGCATAAAAAAGTCGCTGCAGTTGCAACTGCTCCAATTAATAAAGTTGCATTAAAAAAAGCAAATGTTAATTTTATTGGTCATACAGAAATTTTTGGAAACCTTACCCATTCAAATGACCCACTAACAATGTTTGAAATAGAAAATGAGATGAGGGTATTTTTCCTATCACGACATGTTTCTTTAAGAACAGCTTGTGATTTAGTTAAAAAAGATAGAGTCTTAGATTACATAATTAGATGTAGCGAAGCTTTGAAAAAAATTGGAATATCAACAGACAAACCTTTAGGTGTTGCCGGTTTAAACCCACATGCTGGAGATGAAGGACTATTTGGAAGAGAAGAAATTGAAGAAATAATTCCTGCCATTGAAGAAGCCAAAAAATTAGGTTACAACGTTGTTGGCCCTATAGGTGCAGATTCAATTTTTTATCTTGCAAGAAAAGGAAATTTTTCAGCTGTCCTTTCCATGTATCATGACCAAGGACATATAGCAACAAAAACCCTTGATTTTAAGAGAACAATTTCTATAACATTGGGTATGCCAATATTAAGAACTTCCGTTGACCACGGAACTGCTTTTGATATAGCAGGAAAAGGAATAGCTGATGAAACAAGTATGTTTGAAGCTATCAAATTGGCTGCTAAATATTCTATTCATTTTATCCAATAAATGGGAGGTGTAAAACATGACAGCTGTTAACGAAGGGCAGCTTATTTTTGGTCTTATTGTAGGAATTATCTTGCTTCTTGTAATGATTCTTAAAACAAAGATCCATCCATTCCCAGCACTCATTATCTCTGCTGCTGCAATAGGGGTTATTGGGGGCTTACCACCAAGTTCTGTAGTAAATTCTATAACAAAAGGTTTTGGAGGTACTCTGGGAAGTATAGGTATCATTATTGGTTTTGGAATTATGATGGGTCGTATTTTTGAAATCTCTGGTGCAGCTGAAACAATGGCTAGAACATTTTTAAAGTGGTTAGGAAAAGGAAAAGAAGAAGTTGCTCTTGCTTTAACTGGTTTTGTAGTTTCAATTCCTATTTTCTGTGATTCAGGTTTCGTTATTTTATTCCCATTGGCTAAAGCTATTTCTAAAAACACTAAAAAATCAATTATTTCACTTGGAGTTTCAATGGCACTTGGTCTAGTTATTACTCACTCTCTTGTACCACCTACTCCTGGTCCTGTTGGAGTAGCAGGGATTTTCGGAGTTAGTGTTGGTTCAATGATCCTTTGGGGCCTTGTATTAGCAATTCCAATGTTAATTGGAGGCTTATTATACGCAAACTGGCTTGGTAAAAGAATTTATCAAATCCCAGCAGAAAATGGAGAAGGTTGGGTAAGACCTTCAAATGCCAAAATTGAATATAAAGAATTAGGAAAAGCAGATAAAAATTTACCTTCACCTTTTGCTTCATTTGCCCCACTTATCGTTCCAATAGTATTAATTCTTATACAAAATATTGCAAAACTAGTTGGTGTATCAGGTGTTTGGAAAGAAATTTTTGGTTTTGTTGGTTCTCCAGTAATTGCAGTTGGAATAGGTCTATTAATCGCCATTTATGGACTTGCTGGTAAAGTAGAAAGAAAAGAACTTCTTGGTCAATTAGAAAAAGGAATCAGATCAGCTGGTATTATAATTTTTGTTACAGGTGCTGGAGGAGCTCTAGGAATGGTTCTTAGAGATAGCGGAATTGGAACTGTAATTGCTGAAGCTATTTCTAAAACTTCTCTTCCTCCAATTTTATTACCATTTATAATTGCTACACTTGTTAGATTTGTACAAGGTAGCGGTACTGTTGCAATGATTACTGCAGCTTCTATAAGTGCTCCTATTATTGCAAATCTTAGTATAAATCCACTTTTTGCAGCTTTAGCTGCTAGTATAGGTTCTTTGTTCTTCTCATATTTCAATGATAGTTATTTCTGGGTTGTTAATAGAATGATGGGAATTGAAGATACAAAAGAACAAATTAAAGTTTGGTCAATTACAACTACTATTGCTTGGGGTATTGGTTTAGTTGAATTATTAGTTATTAGTTTGTTTGTGTAATTTTTTAAAAACTGTCAATTTAAAAGGGGCTTTTAAGCCCCTTTTTTTATTTGAAAATTTATTGAATAATGCATAAGTTTGCATACTCATGCATACTTATATAAAACCGTGTTTAATTTTAATTTTCATACTTTATTAATTTTACGCAAAATTAATTCAATTTAAACAAGATGGAAAACTTTTAAAAAGCGTGATAACATTAATTTGGAGGATTAGAAAAATAAGGAGGTAAAAGATATGAGAATAGTTAGTTGGGGACTAGGTGCAATGGGAAGAGGCATTGCAAAAAATATTATTGAAAGTAAAAATATGAAACTTGTTGGTGCAATTGATTTAAATCCAGACCTATTGGGAAAAGATGTAGGAGAATTTTTAAATATTGGAAAAATTGGCGTTAAAATTAGTAATTCAAAAGAAGTAATTGAAAAAGTTAATCCAGATTTAGTAGTTATTGCAACTTCATCTTTTGTAAGTGACGTTCTACCACAAATCGAATATGCCGTCAAAAACCATGCAAATGTTGTTACAATTGCTGAAGAGATGGCATATCCGTTTGATTCTCATAAAACAGAAGCTGAATATTTAGATAGTCTTGCAAAAAGATATGGTGTCACAGTTCTTGGTACAGGGGTTAATCCTGGCTTTGTTTTAGATACACTTATTATAGCCCTTACAGGTGTATGTAAAAGGGTTGATAAGATTGTTGCAAGAAGGATTAACGATTTATCTCCTTTTGGAAAAACAGTTATGGAAACTCAAGGCGTTGGAACAACACCTGAAGAATTTGAAGAAGGTTTAAAGAAGGGAACAATCGTTGGACATATAGGTTTTCCACAAAGTATAGCAATGATTGCAAGGGCGCTTGGTTGGAACATTACAAAGATAGAACAAGAAAGAAAACCAATTATTTCAAAAGTACACAGGGAAACACCTGTTGTAAAGGTTGAACCTGGTATGGTTGCTGGTTGCAACCACTCAGCAAAGGCTTACATTGGTGATGAAGTAGTTATTGAAATGCAGCATCCTCAACAAATTCATCCACATCTTGAAGGTGTTGAAACAGGTGATTATATTGAAATATACGGAGATCCAAATATAAACCTTGCAATAAAACCTGAAATTCCTGGTGGAAAAGCAACAATTGCAATTGCAACAAATATGATTCCAATTGTAATTAACGCTGAACCTGGTTTAAAAACAATGGCTGATTTACCAGTTCCAAGGTCAGTTCTATCAATTAAATAAGAAGGTGAAAATATGATTGCTAAGAAGGGAGATTGGGTTCAAATTCAAAAAACCCTTTTAAAGCCTGAAGAAAGAACTGCCCCACTTCCTGAAGATACAAAAAAAGTCCCTCTTCAAATGAGAGTAAAGGGATTTTTAATTAATGAAACAGCGAAAATAGGAGATGAAGTAGAAATTGAAACACTCATTGGAAGAAGAGTTTCAGGAATACTTGTTTCTATTAATCCAAAATACGATCACGATTTTGGTGAACCAGTGCCAGAACTTATAACAATAGGCATTGAACTAAGAAAGATTTTAGAAGGTGATAGCGATGCGTGATTTATCATACGATGCAGTTATTGCACGAAAAAATGAAATCATGAAAAGGGCTGTTGGTATTGACTATGAAAAATATATGATAGGAGAACTTGTTTTTGACTATGAAAAAATGATGCAAGAAGTTGGATATTCGCTTGAAAAGGTTAGAGAAATTCAACAAGAAACTGGTGTTGGAAATACAACACTTGTTGAATTAAAACAAATAAATAGATTAATTAAAAAAATTGCTCCAAAGGGAAAAGGCGCAAGAATATTTATTAAAGATGAGGCAACAAATCCTTCTGGAAGCTACAAAGATAGAAGGGCATCAGTTAGTGTATACCATGCGCAAAAACATGGATACAAAGGAGTTATTGCTGCAACAAGTGGAAACTATGGAGCAGCTGTTGCATCCCAAGCAGCAAAAAGAGGACTTAAATGTATAATTGCACAAGAATGCTACGATAGTAGATGGATTGGCCAACCTGAAATACTTGAAAAGGCAAGATCATGTGAAGCATATGGTGCTGAAGTAGTCCAACTTACTGTAGGCCCAGAACTTTTTTATTATACTCTAGTCCTTTTAGAAGAAACAGGATTTTTCAATGCATCACTTTACACACCATATGCTATTGCTGGCGTTGAAACTCTGGGATATGAAATTGCCATTCAGACAAAAGAAATGACTGGTAAATATCCAGATGCTGTTGTAATTACACATGCTGGTGGTGGAATACTTACAGGAACAGCAAGAGGCCTTAAAAAAGCTGGAGCAGTTGATACACAAATCATTGGTGCAAGCGTAAATTTAAAAGGCCTTCACATGGCAAGTGATAACGATTTTAATAAAAAATATTTTACAACTGGTCATACAGGTTTTGGTATTCCATTTGCAACTTTCCCGGATAGGTCGGACGTTCCAAAAAACGCAGCAAGGGCGTTAAGATATATGGATAGATACCTTCTTGTTAGTCAGGGTGAAGTATTCTACGTTACTGAAATGCTTGCCCAACTTGAGGGAATGCAAAGGGGCCCTGCTGGAAATACTTCTCTTGCAGCTGCTTTTGCACTTGCTCTTGAAATGGATGATGACAAGGTAATTGTGGTAAATGAAACTGAATACACAGGTGCTGGAAAACTTCCATCGGCCCAACTTACTTTTGCAAGAAAAATGGGAATGGAAATTAAAAGAGGAGATCCAATTAAAGAAGACCTTCCAGGAAAAAGAATAGTAATTCCTGAGCATCCTTCTCAAATTGGATATATTGAATTTAATATGGAAGATATAAGAAAAAGCTATGTAAAAGAAGTAATGAAAAGATACAAAAAAACCAAATTTACAAAAGAAGAAGTATCGTTCATGGCAGAAGATACCAATACAACTGAAGATAAAATAAAAGAGTACATTAAAGAACTTGGAGGTGAATTAATTGAAGCCTAGAAAAGATGATTTTTTAGAAAGAAGTAAACACCTACAAAAAATGACAGATGATGAATTAAATCAATATTTCTGGCATTTGGTAGAAAAAGTGGTAGATCCATTAATAAAGCTAGCTGAAACACATACTTCACCATCTGTTGAAAGATCGGTTCTTTTAAGAATGGGATTCAATAGTTTAGAAGCTCGAAAACTTGTTGATATGATTTTCCAGAGAGGACTTCTTTCAAAAGGTGCAGGACACATTGTATGGAAAATAGCTAAAGAAAAAAATCTAGATATCATTGAAGCAGGTAGAGCCCTTATTGAAGGAAAATACTGGGATGATGTAGATAGGATATTTAAAGGGGTGAAAAAGAATGCTTGATCCAAAAAAACCCATTGATATAGATGAAATTTTAAAAGACCTTGATAAATATAGGCCAAGAAGAAAAGGTTGGACCTGGAGAAAAAGACTTCCAGAAGGAGCAAAAATAGGAGAATATGAATATTACCAAGTAAGTGAAAATTTAAAAAATTCCATACCACTTCCAGCAGCACATTATTTTGGCGGAATTGACCCACAACCTGAGGTTGTAATAACTTCTGAAATTGCTTCTGGAAGGTTTGAAGACGATATACGAAGAATGAGAATGGCTGCATGGCATGGTGCAGACCACATTATGGTCATTCGTACCCTTGGCCAATCACATTATGATGGATTAATTGAAGGAACACCCGAAGGAATCGGTGGAATACCAATTACAAGGAAACAACTTAGAGCTACAAGAAAAGCACTCGATTTAATTGAAGAAGAAGTTGGTCGCCCAATTAATTTCCATAGCTATGTTTCAGGTGTTGCAGGGCCTGAAATTGCTGTTTTGTTTGCTGAAGAAGGAGTAAATGGAGCTCACCAAGACCCGCAATACAATGTACTATATAGGGGTATAAATCCAATTAGGTCATTTGTTGACGCTGCTGTTGCAAAAAAAATCATGGCATCTGTTAATATGCTTCAGATTGATGGAGCACATAACGCCAATGCATCAGCCAAACTTGCCTGGACAGTTATGCCAGAGCTTCTTGTACAACACGGTATAAATTGTATGTACTCGCTTAAAGCAGGAATGAAAAAAGAATATATTGCCCTTTCAACAGTTCCACCGGTTGTATCTCCTATGCCAGAATTTAGATACAACCTTCCATATGCTGTAGCATTAAGAGAATTATTTGATGGTTTTAGATTTAGAGCTCAAATGAACACAAGATACATTGAATCAGACCTTTTTGATGCAACAAGGATTCATGTATTAAATACACTTATTTCAAGATTAACATCTGCCGATTTACAATCAACAATTACACCAGATGAAGGTAGAAATGTCCCATGGCACGTTAATTCAATCCGTGGGGTAGAAACAGCAAAACATACACTTGTTGCACTTGATGGAATGAAAAAGTATATAAAATTAAACGAAAAAGAAATAAGGGAAAAAGTTAGAGAATTAAAAATGCGTGCAATTTTAATGCTTGAAGAAATTCTTGAAATGGGCGGCTATTTTGAGGCACTTGAAGCAGGTATGTTTGTTGATAACGGATACTACCCTGAAAGAGTTGGGGATGGAATTGCAAGAAAGAAAGATGGAGAAATTGCTGCTGGTTCAGTTGTTCCAAGAGATGAAGATTATATGGCACCAGTATGTGAGCATTTTGGATACAATAACCTTCCAGAAGGCATCGAAAAACCTTGTGATTTAATTGGTGGATGTACATTACATAACCCAGAAAAAATTCAATTTATCGATGAACTTGACGAGACAGATAATGTAAATTTAAGACTTGAAAAAATACGTGATATGAAAAAAAGAAATGTTATAAAGCCTGAAGTTGAATGGTATTCTGATGGATGGATTCAACTTGATATGACATTTGCTCTTCCTGAAGAATTAGCAGAAGCTGCTGCAATTAAGCTTTGTGAAAAACTTGGGCTTGAAGAACCAACAGTTATTCACAAAGGTGTATTACACCCAGCTGAAGGTACATACATTGAAGTAAAAGCAAAGGTTCCATTTGAAATTAAAGTTGATAAACTTGAAATTCCAAAAAAACCTGAAACACTTCCAGAAGAAGAAATATTTGAATATGTAAAAAATAACCCAATACACGTTGTAGCTGGAACTGTTGGAAACGATGAACATTCAGTTGGATTAAGGGAAATTTTGGATATAAAACATGGGGGAATTGAAAAGTACGGTATTAAATATACCTATCTTGGAACAAGTGTACCTCCAGAAAAACTTATTGATGCAGCAATTGAAACAGGTGCAAAAGCAATACTTGCATCAATGATTATTACTCACAACGATGTACACGTCCAAAACATGAAAAAACTTCACGAACTTGCAATTGAAAAGGGTATTAGAGATAAAGTCCTTATTATTGCTGGTGGGACGCAGATAAACAACGATCTTGCAGTTGAAAACGGTATGGATGCTGGATTTGGAAGAGGAACAAAGGGAATACATGTAGCTTCCTTCATAGTTAAAAAATTAAAGGAAAAAGAAGGTAAATAAATTAAAAGTGCCTGGTTTCTAAAAAAGAAATCAGGCACTTATTTTTTATTCTAAATTTAACGCCTCTAAAAACCTTTCAATTTTTTCTTTTTCAACTTCCATTCCAAGTTTTATATCAGGCGTATTTTTTCTATGAAAATCAGAACCAGCAGTTTTTACAAGATTGTATTTTTCAGCTAGCCTTTCATATTCTTCAATCATTTGAGGCGTATGTTTGGAATAATACACTTCAATTCCTTTAAGTCCGTATGAAACAAGTTTTTTTACAAGCTTTTCTAGTTCCTCTCCTTCAAGATTTGTTTGATATGGATGTGCCATTACAGCAATTCCACCTGCATTTGAAATTAATTCAATTGATTCATCCATATTAAGTCTTTTTTTGTTTTCATAGAAAAGGGCTCCTTTTTTAAGATATTTTTCAAATGCCTCTTTCAAACTTTCAACATACCCTTTTTTTACAAGTAAAGAAGCAAAATGAGGCCTTCCAATATGCTTTCCTTTTGCTTCTTCAATTAATTCTTCCATCGTTATATTAAACCCATGCCTTTGAATTTTCTCTAAAATTATTTTATTTCTTTCAAGTCTATATTTTTTTAGCATGTCAAGTGCCTTATTCAAATTCTCATCATTAACATCAAAACCATATCCAAGTATATGTAGCGTGCTTGGAAACTCAGCACTTATTTCAAGGCCTGGAATAAACTTAATTTCCTTAACTTTTAGCGTTTTAATACCATCGATTGTATCATGGTCTGTAATGGAAATAACTTCTATATTTTCATTTTTTGCCATTTCTATTAATTCATCTGGCGCGTATGTTCCATCTGATGCTGTAGAATGAACGTGGAAATCTACCTTCATATTCTTCCTCCTTAGATTTAACTTTCATATTTTTTTAAAGCTTCAAGAATAAGGTTGTAGTCAAAAAAGTTTAACCACACCCCATGGTCTCTTTTTATATTCATTCCTTTTTGAAGTTGAACTAAAATTCTGTGATATACCTTTTGAACATGCCTTTTTTTGACATGCCCTTTATTCCTTCAGGAAGTATGCCTATAAATACATCTAACGAAAGAACGTCAAAAAGTGAGTCAATATATGCATAGTATTCGTCCTGGCTATTTAACCTACAAACTGCAACAGATAAAGAATTTATTTCAAAAAATTGCGTTTTTGAAATCTGGTCTATTAAACTTTCTTTATCTATTTTTTCAAAATAGATAGTTTCAAGGATTTCTTCAAACTTTCTATTTTTTAAAAACTTAGATAAATATTCAAATTCAGCGCCCCTTGCAGTTCTAAACATCGCTGTGTCTGTATACAAAGCTACTGCAAATGAAAATAATACTTCATCTGATAAAGTAATATTATTTTCAATCGAAATATCGTAAAGGTTTATAACATTTGCACTTGCTTTCCTGTTAAATTTATAAATTGCATTGTTTAAAAATTCAGTATCACGTGCAGGGTGATGATCGAAAATAACGTATGGGATATTTTGAGGGAGAAAATCTACATTTTCATACCTTTCAGTATCATAGATAAAAATCAAATCGTACCTTTTAAAATCTACATTTCCACCAGTTTTGAGGTTTAAAAATTTAATAAGGCCACTAGCTGTTCTAAGCTCAAATTCAGGGATGTAGTAATCTCCTCCAAAAACATTTATACCCCAATAAATGGAAGAAATACCATCACAATCAGATTTTGTATGTGTTGTATGAAGTATCTTTTTATCTTTTGAAAAATCTAATAAATCTTTAAAATCCATTTCTTCCTCCAAAAAATCTACAAATTTTTAAGCCAGATTGAAAACAAAGGGTCTACCATCTTATACCTTCTATTTTCCTTTTCAATAACATCGAGTTTTCGCAACTTATCAAGTGCTGCTTTTACACTTCCAGCACTTAAATCTATTTCATATGGAGAAATGTTATTTGCAACATTTTTTAAAACCTGCTTTTGATTTGGGGTAAGAGAGTCCCACAACGTTTCAAACATCGGCCTTTCAGTTATTAAAACCTGCTCTATAGCATTTTCTAAATCATCTTCATTGCAGTTTTGTTTTGTATTACAAATATTCCAGAGTGTATGGGAAATGTATTGAATATAAAAAGGATGGCCTTCACATACCTCATACATTTTCTCAATTACTTTTCTTTCAATCTTTATGTTAGTAGAATTAAATTTATATAACACAAAACTTATTGCTTCATCCTTATTTAAAGACCCTAGATTATATATCTTTGAAAACCTGTAAAATGGTTTTTCAACGTTTGTAAAAATATCTGTCATAACGTGCCTTCTACTACCAGCAAATATAAAGGTTGTATTTTCAAACATTTGCGCTTTTTTCCTTAATAAAGATAAAAGGTCAACTTCTTTTATATTTACTATCTCTTGAAATTCATCAAATGCGACAATAACCTTTCTTCCTACCTTTTCTGGTAGTGATAATATTTCTTCAATGTTTCTAATTGTAGGCTTTATTTTCATATTAAACCCAAATGGTCCCAAGTTTATCTGTAAATCTTCTACATTTGGAAAAAACTTTTTCCAGATGCTAGTTATCTTTCTAACTCCACCAAGTTTTTCAACAAATGCTTTTAAAAATATATCTAAAAAGTCGCGTGCTGTGGTAACGCCCATAAGGTCAACATAGAAGGTATCAAAATCTAGTCTATCAAATAAATTTAAAAGTAGCGAAGTTTTTCCATACCTTCTAGGAGATATAAGGGTTATATTTATTCCACTATTTAAATCTGAAATAATTTCATTTATCTCTTCTTCCCTATCGCAAAAATCATGCTCTTTAACTACAACTCCAAACAAAAAAGGATTTTTCATCTATTTCACCTCGTAAAAAACAAGCTCGCAATTTAAGAGGTTAAATCCTAACCCTTTAACTCTGAAAGTTTCTTTATTCTTTCTTCAGGCGATGGATGGCTATAATGCCACGCTTTATACAACGGAAGTGGATTCAAGTTTGAAAGATTTTCTTTAATTATTCTTTTAAGACTTGAAATCATATATTCAGGGCTTTCCAGTAATTTGGATGAAAATTCGTCAGCTTCATATTCAAATTTTCTTTGAATAAAGTTAATAAGGGGCATAACAAAAAAGACAAGAGATGAAATAAAAATAAAGGCATATGTAAAGGCTGAATATGGCTTTGATATATTAAAAACCTTATAGTTAAGTAAAAGAGTATACACAAGGTTTACTAAATAAAAAAGGGCTGTATAAAAAGCAGAAATTATAACAATTAATTTTGGAATGTGTTTTTTTACATGATGACCTAATTCATGACCTACAATTGCTAGAATTTCTTCTTCTGGGTAGTTTAATATGGTGTCATATAAAACAAGCCTTCTTGATTTTCCAAATCCAGTTAGATATGCATTTTGTTTTCTTGTTCTGCGAGATGCATCCATTATGTATATTTCCTTTATATTTATAGAAGCTTCTTTTATAAGCTTCATAATTTTACTTTTTAGCTCTTCATCTTCTAATGGCGTAAATTTGTTAAAAAGTGGAGCTAAAAAGAGAGGATAAATCCATGAGATAAATAATTGAAAGCCTACAAAAACAATTGAAACCTTCCACCACCAGTTGTTATCTATAACTAAAATCCACAAAAGAATTGATAATAGCGGCGCAAATAAAACAACGTTAATTATCATATGTTTTATAGTGTCGGCAATATATGTTTTTAACGTCATGGTGTTAAAACCATATTTTTCTTCAACTACAAAGTTAGAATATAAATCAATTGGGATTTTAACTAATATATTAATTAACCAATAAATCCCAAAAAAGATTAAACCTTGTAAAATTAGCGAGTTTGTAATTTTCAAAGCAACTTTTTCAAAATATGGAAATCCCCAGAAAATAAAAATTAGGGTAATAGCTAAATTAACAACTATTGAAGTAATTTTTATTTTTGTAGTATCTTTTAAATAATCCTTTGACCTTTTAAAATCTTCCTCTGAAAACTTATCTTTCAAAACTTCAGGAATAGAAGCTTTTGGATTTGTTGAATACTTCAAGTTCCAAATAGTTAAAATTAATTCCCATATTGCTTCAAATATTACAACAAATAAGAAAAAATAATAAAACATCTCAATCACCTCAATTTTTCTATATTTATAATTAATTATATCAAAATACAACTAAAAGTATATTAAAATATGAAAATGCAATAAAAAAGGCCGCATTTAAACGGCCTTTTATTTTAACTTTAAAATTTCTAACTCTTTCTCTATTATTTCTCTATATTTTTCAAAAAGTGAAAAATCTAAATTATTTCTATTTCTATGATAATCAGTTGCAAGAAATTCCACTAAAGAATTTTTTAAATAATAGTTATCATTTTTAATTGATTCAAAATTCATCTGAAAATATACATTCATTGTTTTCAACCTATCAATTACTGGTTCATTATCATTTAGCCACCTATATCTTTCAACATGAGCAAGAATAATATCGTATCCTTCTAGTTGCAATTCAAATATTTTATCAAGTAAATAAATCGGGTATGATTCTGTTGGTAGCTCCAAAAGTAAGAATCTTTCATTAATAGGAATTAACTTATCAACTTTAGGTGTAAGATAAATCTCGCTTCCTAAATACGTTTTTACACCTATTTCTTCAAACTTTGGTTTCAATCTTTCATACGTATTATATATTTTTTCAATATCTGTCTTTACGGTTGGATGATTCAAATGAGGAGTAAAAACAATTTTTTCTACTCCGTTATTTTTATATTCTTGTATTACTGATAACGCTTCTTCTTCTGATTCAATTCCATCATCCACACCTGGCAATATATGCGTATGAACATCTAACATGGTTTTCACCTTCTGTTTTTCCTTCTTCTTTTCTTTTTTTCACCATCTTCATAATAGTAATAGTAGTAGTAGTAGTAATTCGAAGATTTCTCATTAATATCATTAATAACTAACCCAAGAAGATTAGCACTTGAAGTTTTAATATTTTCAAGCGCTATTTTCAAAGAATGCTTGAGAGTTCCTCCAGCTCTTACAACAAGTACCAATCCATCAGTGTATTTTGAAATAATTAGAGCATCAGCTGCTGCAAGAACTGGTGGAAGGTCAATAATTATTTTCTCATATTGTTCTTTTAATTTATTAAACAAATCCACAAACTTTTTTGAAGTTAATAAAGAAGAAGGGTTTGGTGGTATAGGACCAACAGGAATAACATCTAAATTTTCCATATAATTTTGTATAATTCTCTCTACTGGTACATCTTTGAGAATGTGGTTTACAATTCCAATATTAAAACGTTCAAGTCCAAGTACTTTTTCTACTCTTGGCTTTCTCATATCCAAATCTAATAATAGGGTTTTGATACCATTTTGAGCATATGAAATAGCAAGGTTTGCTGCGGTTAATGTTTTACCTTCAGAAGGATCTGGACTTGTAATTTCAATTACTTTAGGTTCAGGTGTAATTGAATAATTGATATTTGTTGCAACTAGCTTAATAGATTCTGCCTGAGGAGAAGTAGGAGAATTTAATACAATTAATTCAGGTTTATCTTGTCCTTTTTTTAGTTCAAATCTCGGTACTCTTCCTAAAATTACTGAACCTCTTGCAATCCTTTTTACCTCTTCTTCATCTTTTATACTTTTATCAGCATATTCTACAACAAAGACAAGTAATATTCCAAGGAATATACCTAAAACTCCACCAATTGCAAGAGTTAGCTTCTTATTGGGTTTTACAGGCTTTTCTGGTACAATAGCTTTATCAATAATATTTGCCGTTCCAATAACTCCTGCTTCTGCAATTTTTGTTTCTTCAAGTTTTTCAAGCAAAAGAGTATATAAGCTTTCTTTAACTTTTATATCCCTTTCAAGTTCAAGTAATTTTTGTTCAAGTAGTGGAAGTTTAGACATTTTTTTCTGATAGGTATCTCTCAGTATTTTAAGAGATTCAATAATAGAATCATATACTTCAGCTTTATATTGTGATTCAATTAACTGTGTATAAAGCTCTTGATATGCTGGGTTTATACTTTGAACTTGAGAAGTTACTATTTTGGCAACTTCATCTTTTAAAATCTTTTCTGTTTCACTTATTTTTTGCTTTAGTTCTACTATCTTTGGGTCGTTTTCAGAATAGGTGTTGGATAATCCCGCAAGTTCTATTCTATATTCAACTAGCTGTGATTTTAATTGATTAACTATTGGATTTGTTGTAATAGTTTCAGAAGAAACTATTTTTTCATCAACCTTTTTTAACATTTCATTAAGTGCTTCTATAGTTGCTTTGTTTTCTTGTTTTTGAAGCAAATATGAATTTATTTGGCTATCATAATTAAGCATTAATGATAAAATGTTTTTTGCTTCTTCGTCAAGAACAAAAACATTATTTTCTTCTTTAAACTTTCTTAAATTATCTTCAGCTTCTTTTAATTCGCTTTCTAATTTTGGAATTTGACTTTCGATAAATTGTCTCTTAACAGTATACTCATTTTTTGAAAGGCTTTTTAAAAGTTCATTGTAAACTTGTGCAAGTTTATTTGCAATACTGGTTGCAAGAATTGGATCAGGACTTTGAACTGATATTTTAACTATTTTTGTATCTTTTACAGGAGATATAGAAATCATTTTACTAACTATACTTATTACATCATTTTTTGTAATTTCTGGATTAGTATTCTTAAAATAAGACACCAAATTAAGTTCATCAACAACAGTTTCGATATTTGAACGGCTTTTAATTAATTCAACTTCAGTTGAAATATCAGGCCTTGATGATGTGATTTGAGAAGAAAATAGATCGGTTATTGAACCTTGTGATTGTGGTTCAATTTTTAAAGTTGCGCTTGCTTCATATATTGGTGTAGCATATATAAGATATATTACTACAAAAGCAACAGTTAAAATGAATGTAACAAAAAATACCCAAAATCGTTTTCTAAAAATATGAAAAATATCTTCTAATGTAAGTTCGTCTTGATATACTTCTTGGTCCATCTAACTCCCCCATTCTAAAAGTATAGCTAATTTTATTATATCATATTGGTTCAATAAATACAATATTAATTTTAGAAATGATTGTTCTTTATATATTTTTTTAGAGTACTATAATATACTATAATTAAAAGTTCTCTTTTCATACTAAACACTGAGCAATAAAAACTATTAAAATTTAAAAGTTATTTTTAATAAACATTCTAATATAACATGTAAAATAATTTAAAAATTCCATGACTAGTTCTCATATTTATTTGTTTTTTTAAATCTTTATTAATGTTTTTAAAATTCCACACAATGACCCGAGGCCATATGAAATATGTAAAATCCAAAAAGATAATAATGTTGGGATAAATAATTTTATATTTTTTTCCTCAAGAGCTATCTTTAATGAAAAGAATATGGAAAGAATTAGGTATATAGAAAGAATAAGAATAAATGTAAATTTTATTTTTGTTGAAAATATTGAGAAAATAGTTCCAATAATTAAAAACAAGACAAATATCAAAGGGACAACATGCCTTATTGAAAAACTGTTTTTAGAATAT
This sequence comes from Thermosipho sp. (in: thermotogales), assembly GCF_020054775.1. Lineage (NCBI taxonomy): Bacteria > Thermotogati > Thermotogota > Thermotogae > Thermotogales > Fervidobacteriaceae > Thermosipho > Thermosipho sp. (in: thermotogales). The sequence goes on from NZ_JAIHAP010000016.1 coordinate 30,935, forward strand.
CTGGTAGATAATATAACCCAAAGGCCATTAAGAAAGTTGTTTTTAAATAAGTCTTTAAAGGTCGAACGAGCAAAGTAATATGCCTTTGCTTCTGGAACTAGTAATATTCTCATACCAGCTCTTTTTATCCTTAAATTCATTTCAATATCTTGGTTTCTTTTTAATTGTGGCGCAAATAATCCTACTTTTTCAAAAATTTCTTTTTTGTATATCCCATATGCA
>NZ_JAIHAP010000017.1:0-30301 GCF_020054775.1 Thermosipho sp. (in: thermotogales)
GGCAAGAACAATGGAAGAGAAATTAGGATTTGCAAAGGTAATAGAAGAAAAAGAAACGGGGAAGGTATTGGGAGTAACGATAGTGTCAGCAAACGCAACGGATATGATAATGGAAGGAGTGTTGGGAGTAAAATATGAAATGACAACAGAAAAAATAGCAGAAGCAATACATCCACATCCAACACTGACTGAAACACTTCTTGGTGCTTTTGAAGGTAAGTGGGCTATACATATTTGAATAAAGCGGTGATTCTATGGTTGAAGAAATTAAAAAAATTTATTTTGATGCAAAAGAACTTGTTGAAAATCGTTGGAATGAATTTTTAAAATTAAAAAACAGTAATGATGAGCTCTTATTATTTTCTGAGTTATCCTTTTGCGTTTTGACTGCAAACTGGTCTGCTTCCGGTGGTATTAAAGCCCAAAAAGAAATTGGAGATGGATTCTATACCCTTTCACTCTCTGATCTTGAAAAAGCCTTAAAAAAAGTCGGGCATCGTTTTCCTAAAGCTCGCGCAAAATATATATATGAAAATAGGTGGATTGTAGGAAAGTTAATCGATCTTATTAAGAGCTATGATGTATATACCATAAGGGAATATCTTGTAAAAAATATAAAAGGTATTGGATGGAAAGAAGCTTCACACTTTTTAAGAAATATAGGTTTTTGTGAAGTTGCTATTTTAGATAAGCATATTTTAAGAATTCTGCATAAATATAAATATATTCATGAAATTCCAAAATCATGGAGTAAAAAAAGATACCTTGAAATTGAGAAAATTTTTAATGAAATTTCAAATGAATTTGGTGAATGTCCTGGAAAATTTGATTTATATGTTTGGTATTATATTAAAGGGAAAGTCGAAAAATAGGGGTGATTATTCTGACATTTTCTAAAAAATTATACGACGAAGCTCTTAAATATATTAACAATGAAACACTTAAAGATTACATAATAGGTCTTGGTCTCTCAGCAGCTTTATTAAGTGATGGAAGATGCGGTGTAAGCTATACATTACGTGAAGATACTCTCGGAAAATGTGAGGAGTTTTTCAAATGTACTGGTGATTTTGGAAATCCAGTAAGCAAGATAAATCCAGGAATGAGAGTAAAAGAGGTTCTAAATATTGGTCTATTTTCTCCTGATCCTTTAATAAGATCTGTTGCTTATGCAACATTAAATGCCGTATTTTCAACTAATGAAATTAAAAGTATGTATTCTCTAGGTGATTTAAGTCAATATATTAATGTTAATCTTGATGATACAGTAGGTTTTATAGGTCGAATTGATCCTTTAATAAACCTATGGAAGCCTAAAGCTTGGGATATATTAATATTCGATAGAAATAGAAAAGGTAGTGATGAAATTTTACCTGATTGGGCTATAGTTGATCTACTTCCCAAATGTTCAGTTGTTGTTATCTCAGGTTCTGCAATTGTAAATGGCTCTATAGATTGGATACTAAATTATGTAAAAACTGATAAGGTTGCAATTGTTGGACCTTCAACTACTTTAGTTCCCAATGTTTTTCCAGTTAAATTACTTGCAGGAATTAATGTTTTAAATTCAGATAAGTTATTCAAACTAATATCACATGGAGCTGGAACTAAAAAAATCATTGCTGAAAAAGCAGTTGAAAAAGTTGTATTAATTCAATAATAATTGTTTTTCATAAAAGTTGTTTCATAAAATATCACTACAAAACCCCATCCAATATAAATAGGATGGGGCTTTTTTAGAATTTCTATAACTCATTCAGACTATTTCCATTAATTTTAATTAGTTATTTAATTTTGGCAATGGTTGAACTGGCCCAAAACTTTGGAAAGGCCAAATTCTCAATATAGGTCTTCCAATCACTGCTTCTTTTGGAACAAAACCAAAATATCTGCTGTCTAAACTTTCTTTTGAATTGTCGCCCATGAAAAAGTAAAAACCTTCTGGAATTTTAATATAAACCTGTCCATTTTCAGTCCATACATAATCATCAAAATCAACATTCTTTGGCTTTAAATATTCATCTACATATTCATGATATGGTATTCCATATGGGACAGGATACATCCCACCAATTATACTGAATATAGTATTTGCAAGCTCTGCTCCATTTTTAAGTGCGATATTATATAAAAAATTTCTATATTCAGTTTTATTATCTCTTAACCTACTTGCTTGATCTAAATATTTCCACAAATTAGGATATTTAAAAATACCATCAGGTTGATAATTAACATTCTTTAAGTTTTCTGGAACTTTGCCGTTAACAAATAATTTCCAGTTACCATCTACATTCTTTAAAGTAATTATGTCTCCTTCTTTAGCAACTAATCTTTTTACATATTTTACATGTCCCTTAAATTTTGATGGAGCGAATAAATCCATAAACTTGTCAAATGCTCTTAACATTTGCTCTGCTCTTTCATCCCTAAATGGAGTCCAAAATACCACGATTTCACCAATTTCTGGCTCACTCGCTTGATATGTAATTTTTTCAATAAAAAGGCGGTCCCCAATATTAATCGTTGGGATCATAGATCCTGTGGGGACCAACATAGTTTCAAAAACAAATAATCTAATAATGGTTGCCGCAACAATTGCATACAAAAGCGTAATCACAACTTCTTTGGCAATTTCTTTAGGAGATTTTTTCATTGTTAATTACCTTCTCTCCTTAATTTTCACCTTTCCGCGTACTTCTCTTAAATAGTATAATTTTGCTCTTCTTACCTTTCCTCTTCTAACAACTTCAATCTTTTCAATTATTGGAGCATACAATGGGAAAATTCTTTCTACACCAATACCATTTGCACCAATTCTTCTAACTGTAAAAGTTTTGCTAATGCCAGAACCTCTCATAGAAATTACAATTCCTTCAAATGCTTGTGTTCTTTCTTTGTTTCCTTCTTTAAATCTAACATAAACTTTTACTGTATCACCAGGTCTAAATTCTGGAACATCCTTAATCTGATCTTTTTCAATAATTCTAACAAGGTTATCCATACTCATGTTAATCCCTCCCTTTATACTATACATTTTCTCCAATTAATCTATCAAGAATAATAGCAACTGCTGCTCTAACAGATAAATGGTTAAAATCACTTTTTGCTCTTACTGGTTCTAACGCATAATCGCATTTGGACAATATCTCATTGGGCATTCCCCAACCTGTTCCAAACAATATTAAAATAGGTTTTTCTGATTCAAGCACCATTCTTCTTCCAGCTTCAAAACTTATCGTATTTTCTCGCATTTTAGCAGAAGTAAACATTATAATAGGTTTTTGCCCTTCTATTCTTTCAATATCTTCTACTACATCTTCAAAATAAGCTTTTAATTCAACTAATGAAAGTGCTTCAGAACGATTTGGATTATACTCTTTTCCAAATCCTTCTCTCCAATATTCTAAAACCTTTTTTACAATATCTTGCTGTGCAGGCAGATTATTAACTAAATAATATTTTTTAATCTTATATGTCCTACTTGTTCGTGCAATATCATGTATATCTAAATTCGTCACTGCTGTTGAAATTATTTTACCATCTCTGCCTAATATAGGATAATGAATTAAAGCAATATACACCTTACTTAACATTATTAATCAACTCCTTGAAAAGTTCAAGCAAAGCCATTTTATCAACTTCATCAAATTCTTTCTTTAAAAATAAATCCGGTCTTCTTTTTATAGTCTTTTTCAAAGACATCTTCCTTCTCCAAAGTTCAATTTTCTCATGGTTACCTTCTAATAATACTTCTGGAACTTTTCTACCATCAAATTCTCTTGGCCGCGTATAATGAGGATGATCTAATAAACCAGTATTAAAAGACTCTTCTATTACAGATTCCTCAGAAATTATTCCAGGAACAAACCTAGAAATTGCATCAATCATTACCATAGCTGGGAGTTCTCCGCCAGTTAAAACATAATCTCCAATTGAAATTTCATCATCAACTAATTCCATTACTCTTTCATCAATTCCTTCGTATCTACCACAAATTATTAATAAATTCTCTTTCAAACTTAACTCTTTGACAAGATCATTATTGAAAGTCCTTCCTTGTGGACTAGTTAAAATTGTATGAGGCTTTCCAAAAGCTTGAACATAAAAGTCGTAAAACCTAAAGAATGGCTCTGGCTTCATAACCATTCCTGGACCGCCGCCAAAAGGATAATCATCCACAGTTCTGTGCTTATCACTTGTAAAATCTCTCAAATTAAAAATGTTAATCTCTATTTTATTCTCTTGAACAGCTCGTGAAATAACTCCATATTTTTTTATTACTTCAACCATTTCTGGAAAAATTGTCAAAACACTAATTTTCAATCCAACCACTCCGGTACTTTAACAACAATTTTTTTATTTTCTTTGTCTAAAGTTATAATATAATCATAAATTACAGGTATCAAAATTTCATCTTCTTTATTTTTATTTACTACTATTACATCATTACTACCTGTTTGTATGACTTCATCAACAACACCTAAAACTTTTCCCGATTCATCAATAACTTGACTTCCAACTATTTCAAAGAAATAATACTCATCTTTCGATAAATTTGGCAGTTCATCTTTATTGATATATACTTTAGAGCCTACAAATTTTCTAGCATTTTCAACATTTTCGACACCATTTAATTTAATGATGTAGTAACCATCAGCCAATCTTAAATTTTCTACAGTTGCAACCATAAATTGTTTTGTTTTTTCATTATAAAGAAAAATCTCTTCCAAAGACTCAATAATTTCTGGAAAATTAGTGAATGGATGCAATTTTAACTCTCCTTTGAGCCCATGTGTTTTTCCTAAAATTGCAACTGCAACCTTTCCGCTTAAAAGCTCTCGGAGAGTATTTATCATCTTACCACCTTCAAAATAAAGTTGTTTTCATCCGTTATAGAGGATAACAAAATTTTTATTGACTTTATTGTTCTTCCATCTTTTCCAATAACTTGACCAACATCCTCAGGATTAACGGATATTTCAAACACCTTTTTCCCACTTTCTTCAAATTCCAATACGACAACCTCATCGGGATTTTTTACAATCCCCTTGAGCATATACTCAAGGAGTTCTTTCATTTATTTTCCTCCTTCTTTGTTCTCTTAAGTTCATCAACCTTTTTAAACACTCCTGCTTTTCTCAGTAAATTTCTTACAGTATCACTTGGCTGTGCACCTTTCATTATCCATTCTACAGCCTTATCAACATCAACATTCAAAATATATGGATCCTTGATTGGATCATAGTAACCTAGACTTTCAATGTATGCACCATCTCTTCTTTTTCTTTGATCCACAACAACAATTCTGTAAAATGGTTGCTTTTTCTTTCCCATACGAGTTAATCTTATCCTTACCACTCTAAACACCTCCATCAAATTTTTTAAATTTTAAATCCTTTTAAATTGAATGGTAATTTTCCTTTCTTAAATATTTTCATCATTTTTTTCATTTCCTCATAGTTTTTAAGAAGTTTATTTACCTCTTGAACACTTGTACCGCTACCTTTTGCTATTCTTTTTTTTCTGCTCGCATTTAAAATTTTTGGATTTCTTCTTTCTTCAGGTGTCATTGAATTAATTATTGCTTCAATTATTTTTAACTCTTTTTCACTTTGATTTATATCCACTTTCGGACTACCAGGCAACATCTCTACAATTTTTGATAATGAACCTAACTTTTTTATCTCTTTTAATTGCTCCTGAAAATCTTCAAGTGTAAATTCTGCATTAAGCATCTTTTTGCCTAGTTTTTGCATTTTATCTTTATCAAGTTCTTGCTCAGCTTTTTCAATTAAGCTTAAAACATCTCCAAGCCCTAAAATTCTACTAGCAATCCTTTCAGGATGAAACTCTTCTAAGTCTTCTATCTTTTCTCCAACTCCTATAAATTTTATAGGTTTATTAGTAATATACCTTATCGAAAGTATTACACCACCTCTTGCATCTCCATCCATCTTTGTAACTACATATCCTGTAACATCCAACCGTTCATTAAAAATCTTTGCCGAATTTACAGCATCTTGGCCAGCCATGGCATCCACAACCATCAATATTTCATCTGGATTAAGGATATCCTTTATTTCTTCTAATTCATTCATCATTTCATCATCAATATGCAAACGCCCCGCAGTATCAAAAATTACAACATTGTATCCACTGTCTTTAACTTCTTTTATAGCCTCACGAACTATTTTAACTGGATCTTTTCGATCACCATAAAACACTGGAACATCAATTTTCTTACCTAACGTTATTAATTGGTCTATAGCAGCAGGTCTATATGTATCAGCAGCAACCAAAAATGTTTTTTTTCCTTTTTTCTTAAGCAAATTTGCAAGTTTTGCTGCCGATGTAGTTTTACCACTTCCCTGAAGTCCAACCATCATAATGTAAGAGGGTGAATGCACAAGACTTAATTGAGATTTTTCCCCCATAACTCTAATTAATTCATCTCTTAAAATTTTAATAAACATCTGATCCGGAGTTAAGGACTTTAATACTTCCTCACCAGTAGCTTTTTCAGTTACTTCTGCAATAAATTCCTTTACCACCTTGTAGTTTACATCAGCTTCTAGCAATGACAGCTTTACCATTTTTATTGCTTCTTTTATATTTTTTTCAGTGATTTTTCCTTTTCCCGAAAGCGTCTTAAAAGCTTTAGAAAGTTTTTCTTGCAAACCTTCAAACAACTTCAATCACCTTCCTTCACCTTCATTAGTATATAATACTTTTTTACTAATTCAATTAAATTTTTGTAGCCGATTGAAAAATTATTCAAAATTATACGTAACAATAATGTTAAGTAAAAGTTGTCGCTTAACTTAACTGATAGTTTTTAGTTAACTTTATAGTAACATATTATAGAGGATATTTTATTGATGTACTTTATAAGATATAGTATAATAGAAATATCCCAAGGGGAGCTCCATAAATCCGGGGCTGAGAGGAAGGTGGAAACCTTCGACCCTTAGAACCTGAACCGGGTAATACCGGCGGAGGGATGGGATGCAAAATCCCTCCGATCAAGGAGGGAATTTTTTTTTAAAAGGAGGGGTTATATGAAAAAAGTACTTATTTATTTAATATTAACTATCTCAGTAATTTTATTTTCAGCAGAAAAACTTGTCGTTTATACATATGACAGTTTTGTATCTGGCATTGGTAAAGAAATTGTTCCAATATTTGAAAAAATGTATGGTTGTAAAGTAGAACTTTTATCTTTTGGCGATGCTGGAACTGTGCTTTCAAGACTTATGCTTGAAAAAAACAATCCTAAAGCTGATGTAATAGTTGGGCTTGATCAAGCATTATTAATTAGAGCCATTGAAAATGATCTAGTTCAAAAGTTTAAACCTGAAAATTTATCCTTGCTAAAATATCCAGAATTGTATAATGAATACGGTACTCCATATGATTTTGGTGCAATTGCTATTGTTTATAACAAAGAAAAAATTAAAAATCCACCAAAAAGCTTTAACGATCTTTTAAAAGATGAATTTAGAGGAAAAATCGTTGTTGAAGATCCTAGGACTTCAAGCACTGGTCTTAGTTTTCTTCTATGGACTATTGCTGCATTTAATGAAAAATATCTAGATTTTTGGTCAAAATTTAAAGACAATTTATTGACAATAACCCCCGGATGGGACGAAGCATTTGAAATGTTAGAATCAGGTGAAGCTGATATTATGGTTAGCTATGCAACCGATGGTGCATACAGTTATTATTACTATGGTAACGTTAAATACGTTCCAGTAATTTTAGATGAAGGAGCATTTGTTCAAGTAGAATATGCGTCACTCGTAAAAAATGCCAAAAATGAAGAACTTGCAAAAAAATTCATAGAATTTCTACTTTCAGATGATTTTCAAGAAAAAGTCCCTTTAAATCAATGGATGCTTCCTGTTACAAATGTAAAGTTACCTGAAGCTTTTAAATATGTTCCTGAAATAAAAAAAGTTCTTGAAATAAAAGAAGATATTTATATGAATCAAGAAAGGATTTTAAAAGAATGGACAAAAGAAGTAATTGGTGGTTAATTCCAATTACGTTTATAATGGGAGGAGTTATCCTCCCATTTACTTTTTTATTTATAAAGATAGGTGGTATAAATATAGACTCAATTTCGGATAATTTTAATATTATCAAATTCACTATTTACCAAGCTTTTATCTCATCTATATTAGCAACCGTTATAGGCCTTCCTGGAGCATATATCGTCGCTAGAACAAAAATGAATAAGTATTTAAAATCCACTTTTAGAATACTGTCAGCCATTCCTTTTATTTTACCGGGAGTAACAATGAGCATAGGTTTTTTAATGACATTTGGAAATAATGGAATAATAACAAATTTTCTTAAATTATTTGGTTTTAACCAACGATTACTTTATACTTTTTCTGCTATAATAATAGGTCATGTTTTTTACAATTTTCCGCTTTTTATCCGTATAGTTGGCGAAACTTGGGAAAAAATAGATTCCAGTATTATAGAATCTGCGAAACTAGATGGCGCAAATAATTTATTAATCTTTTTTAAAATTGAAATTCCATTAATTCTTTCATCTATTTTAAAGGCCTTTCTCTTGACATATGTATATACATTTACAAGCTTTTCAGTTGTACTAATATTAGGTGGTATAAAATATTCCACTATTGAAGTTGCTATTTATATGTATACAAAAATCTTGTTTGATTTTAAAAGTGCGCTAACTTTATCAATTGTGCAAATAATATTAATATCCCTCATTTCATATATTTTATCATTTGAAAGACATACATTCTTATCAGGAAAAGCTCTGAAAGAAAAATTCCCAATTTGGGGTTATCTTTATCTATTAATAACAACTATATTTATATTTATTCCTCTTATTTACTCACTCCTTTCTGGTTTTATTAAATATGGTGGGGGATTTGGGATTGAAAATTTTAAGTTATTATTTTCAATAGATCTTAAACGCTATATTGGAACTAGTTTTCAATCGATGATTATTTTTACTCTAATGTTTTCAATATCTGCATCTCTACTTACAATTTTAATATCAATGATAGCTTCTTTTTATAACATAAGAAAAAAATTTAAGCTTGAATACATAATGTTAATACCTGCAGCAATTTCACCTGTAACACTTGCTTTTTCATATATTGCCATAGGAATAAGTCAATTTATTGCTATACCAATAATTTATTCACTTATAAGTCTTCCTATTGTCTTCGGAATTATTTCCAGTGGTTGGAAAACATTAGATGAGTTTTCAGAAGAAGCAGCGTTAATTGATGGAGCTAATTCATTTGTTTTAAATTTCAAAATTAGAATTCCTCAAATGAAATATCATATACTTACCGCTTTTGTTTATGCATTTACTCTCTCTTTAGGAGAAATGTCTGCAACCATTACCTTATCTACCCCTCCGGTTTCTACTTTCTCCATTTCAATATATAGACTTCTTAGTTCAAGGAAAATCCCTCAAGCAAGAGCACTTAACTCCATTTATTCTATAATAGTGTTAATTTTGTTTTTAATTATTGAAATTTTGAGAAACAAAAATAAAAATGACTAAATTTCAATATTGAATAATCTCTTTGCTATAATCCCTATAATAAATGATACAATCATTACACCAAAACTAATTAAAAACATTTCTAAAAAATATTGTTTAAATGTTTTTTCTTGAACAACAGAAACAAAATATGAAAACAATAATATAACAACTATTGCATTTATAATTAAAAAAGATAAAGAAATCATTGGTTTGGAAAAAACAAGATAAGGTATTACAAGAAATATAACCGTTAAAATATAAGCAATTCCTGTATATATAGCTGCTTTTAATGGATTTTGAGAATTTTTATCTGCTTTCTGAGATAAATATTCAGATGCAGACATTGAAAGCGATGCTGCAATTCCAGTAATAATTCCAGATAATGCTACCATTCTTGAATTTTGAAAAGCAAAAGTCAATCCAGCAAGCGTTCCCGTAAGTTCAACAAGTGCATCATTCAATCCCAATACCATTGAGCTTATATAATTTATCTTTTCTTCATCAATTAGTGATAAAAGCTCTTTTTCATGAACATTCTCATCGTTAATTATTTTATTTATTTCAGGTACTTTTCCAACAAACTCTTTATACTTTTTTTGTGCTGATTCTTCACCTTTTTCCATTGCATTTAATGCAAAAGTTAAGCCAAATAAAAATGACAAAAATGTATACCACCATACTTTAAAAATATTTGGTCTTAATTCTTTATTTGTGTATTTTTTAAAATAATAATAATGCTTTAATTCATCGTCTGATATTTTTATTAAAATGTTTTTATTTCTCTTATTTTTAGAAAAACTTGCAAGTTTTTTATAAACATAATATTCTGTAATCTCATTTTTCTGAAATTGGATTAAATACTTTTCTTTATGCATTTAAACACCTCCTAATATTTATTTTAGCATAAAAATTGCCGAGCTAAATAGCTCGGCAATGATATTATTTATATACTTTTTACTTTCCAAATATCTCTAGCATACTCTCTAATAGTTCTATCACTAGAAAACATACCTACCCGTGCAACATTCAAAAGCGCTTTTTTATTCCATCTATATTTATCTCTGTATATAAAATCTATCTCTTTATGTCTTGTTTTATAACTATCAAAATCAGCAAGTAGCATATATTCATCTGCTTGTGCTCCGTTTAAACCGAACAAAAGTGATTGGAAAATATCTTTAAAGAGTTCTGGATCATTTTTATTAAAATATCCGTTATTAATAGCATCTAAAATTTTTCTAATATTTTCATTTCTTAAATATATTTCATATGGATTATATAATCTGCTTTCCTTGAGTTTTGCTACTTGTTCTGCAGTTAATCCAAAAATGAATATATTTTCATCACCAACACACTCTTTTATTTCTATATTTGCACCATCAAGAGTTCCAATTGTTAGTGCTCCATTCAATGCAAACTTCATATTTCCTGTTCCAGAAGCTTCTTTACCAGCAGTCGAAATTTGTTCACTAACATTTGCGGCTGGAATTATTATTTCAGCAAGAGAGACATTATAATTTGGCACAAAGACTACTTTTATCTTATCTGCAATTTCATTATCATTATTTATTACATCTGCTACACTATTAATTAATTTTATAATTAATTTTGCCATTCTATATCCTGGAGCTGCTTTTGCACCAAAAATAAATGTGCGTGGGTATATATCTTGCCCAGGATTTTCTTTTAATGTTTGATATAAATAAATTATGTGCATTACATTCAACAATTGTCTTTTGTATTCATGAAGTCTTTTAACTTGAACATCAAAAATAGAATCAGGATTCACATCGATATTCAATTCTTTCTTAATATAATTTGATAATCTAATTTTATTATTTTGTTTTACTTTATAAAATTCATTTAAAAAAACTTTATCGTCTGCATATTTCTCCAAATTTTTAAGATGATCTAAATTAACAATCCATTCATCACCAATCGTATCAGTAATCAACTTCGAGAGTTCAGGATTGCTTTGTAATAGCCATCTCCTTTGAGTAATACCATTCGTCTTATTATTAAACTTTTCTGGCCATATATCATAAAAATCTTTAAATACACGTTCTTTTAATATTTCAGTATGAAGTTTTGAAACACCATTTATTGAAAATGAACCTACTACAGACAAATTAGCCATTCTCGCTTGTTTAACATGACCTTCTTCAAAAATTGAAACATTTCTAATCTTCTCAATATTTCCAGGATAATATTTTGAAACATTATCTAAAAACCTTGCATTAATTTCATACATAATTTCTAAATGTCTTGGTAGCAATCTTTCTAAAAGATGGACTTCCCATTTTTCCAATGCTTCAGGCATAACAGTATGATTAGTATAAGCAAAAGTTTTTGTTGTTATTTCCCAAGCTTTCTCCCAGGGTAAAAATTCTTCATCTACAAGTATTCTCATCAACTCTGGAATTGCCAATGCTGGGTGAGTATCATTAAGCTGGATTACATTCTTTTCAGGAAAAATGTCAAAATTATTACCAAATTGAGACTTAAATCTTCTAATAATATCTTGGATTGAAGCTGAAACAAAGAAATATTCTTGTTTTAACCTCAACTCTCTTCCTGCATAAAATGCATCATTAGGATACAACACTTTTGAAATTGCTCCAGCTATTGCTTGAGACTCAACAGCTTTTACATAATTTCCTTTTTGGAAATTATCAAAATCAAACTCAGTAATTGGCTTAGCAGACCATAATCTTAATGTATTTGCAACGTCATTACCATATCCAACGACAGGTGTGTCATACGGAAGAGCTATTACATCATATGTATCTACCCATCTAAATCGAGTATTTCCTTCTTTATCCTTATAACTTTCAGTCCTACCAAAAAATTTTACTTTAACTGCTCTATCTTTTCTCTCTATCTCCCATGGATTTCCGTTTTTTAGCCAGTCATCAGGAACCTCGACTTGAAATCCATCCTTTATTAGTTGCTTAAATATACCATATTCATATCTAATACCATATCCGTATCCCGGATATGATAAAGTAGCAATTGAATCTAAAAAGCAAGCAGCTAATCTTCCAAGCCCACCATTTCCAAGACCTGCATCTGGCTCAATCTCAGAAAGCTCATCTAAGCTAAGTCCAATTTCATCCATTGCTTTTTTTATTTCTTTATCAATTTTCAAATTTAATATATTATTGTATAAAAGACGGCCCATAAGAAATTCAATAGATAAATAATATACCCTTTTAACATCATTCGATTCATAGTATTTTTTCTGAGTTTTTAACCACCTTTCCAAAACCCTATCTTTGACTACCAAAGATAATGCATAAAACTTATCCCACATCGTTGCATTTTTAAAATCTTTCCCTAGAGTTAAATTAAGATGATCAATAAAATTTTCTTTTAAATCCTTTACCTTTTTTGAAGTCCTATATTTCTCATCTTTTAATTTTTTTGAAACGTCCATCATATATACCTCCATTCGGAATCGTTTCCAATATATTTTTACTAAAAACCAATACAATTTTATAATTATTATCACAAAATGTCAAGAAAAAAGAAGATTCTAATTATAATTTTCAAATAAAACAAAAAAACCGGCTAAAAAGCCGGTTTATTAAAAAAATTAGTATCCGAATGAAAAGATCCCTGTAGCTCCTTTATAATAATAGAAGAAAGCAACATAATCTCCTTTTTTAACATTTTTTATTGTATTATTCCAGTCATTTATATTTTCAATCTTGTATGTTTTACCACTTATAGCCATTTTGTAAATCACATATCCTTCTTTTATAAAACCATTTTTACTTTTCACTACAATTACACCATTTACTTCCTCAGGTATCTGATACTTTTCTCTATCTGCATTGTCAATATCTTTTACAATAATTCCTGCAAATTCCTGAGCTTCTACCTCTTCTTCAAAGCTTTCCTCAGCTCTACCTAAAATAACTTCAATCTCTATTTCTTTACCTTTTCTATCTATTTTTATTTTTATTTTTGAACCTGGAGTATAATTGTGAATAATAGATGCAAGTTCACCTGCAGAAGACACTGACATATTCTCAACTTCTAGTATAACGTCTCCCTCTTTCAAACCTGCTTTTTCTGCCGGAGAATTCTTAACGACTTGTGCTATGTAAACTCCTTTACTAACTTTTAATCCTAAAGCTTTCTTTAAATCATCCGTCACTGTTTGCATGTATACTCCAAGATAAGCTTTTTCAACTTTACCTGTTTTTATAATGCTATCAATAAATCTTTTTGCAGTATTGATTGGAATTGCAAAACCTATATTCATTGCTTCAGAAGGTGCTATAATTGCAGTATTTATACCTATTACTTGACCATGAATATCTAACAATGGCCCCCCACTATTACCAGGATTAATTGCCGCATCAGTCTGGATTAAATTTGTATAATAACCTGAATTATCCGGTTTTGGTATTTTTCTACCAACAGCTGAAACTACACCCAAAGTTACTGTATGTTGAAACCCTAATGGATTTCCTATAGCAATTGCCCATTCTCCAATTTTTATTTTATCTGAGTCACCAAATTCTAGAACTGGTAAATCACTACCTTTGGGATCAATTTTTAAAACTGCTATATCTAGTTCTTTATCTCCACCAATATATTCGGCTTTATATTCTGTTCCATCCAACAAACTCACTTTAATTTCCTCAGCACCGTCTACAACATGGAAATTTGTCAAAATGTAACCTTCTTTATCAAATATAAAACCCGAACCTAGACTTGTCCCTTTTTGTTGGTATTGTTTTGGAATATCGCCAAACCACCTTTTAAAGAAATCTTCAATAAATGGATCAATATATGAGGTTGAATAAACTGTTGCCTCAACTTTAACAACTGCCGGTGCAGCTTCTTCAACTACCTTTGTAACTGGACTAACATAATCAGGATTTACGTATGAAAAAATTAATAATGAAACAAATCCTAAAATCAGTATAGTAGAAAATTTCTTCACAAAAATCACCTCCAGTTTCTGTAAAATTGATTTTTCAATGATTATTTACATTTTCTGGCATTTTCTGAAGTATTTGACTTTAAATATCACTATTAAGTTCTAAAATATTGTTTTCAATTTTTACATATTATGTTATAATGTAAATGTAAGGTAACAATTATTTGGAGGTGATAATTATGAAGGTTGAAATGATGGTAAAAGATAAAATTATTACAATAACTGATGAATCGCCATTGTATATTATGTTGAGAGATTTGTTTTATGGTGGAGATTGGTATAATATGAAAAAAGATTTTAATGACAAAGCATTTTTAAACGAGATCGAAAATCTAGAATTTATAGAGAAAAACATAACCATTTTGAATGACTCATTTTATTCGCCAATAATTTGGTCTGAGCTTGTTTCTTTCTTCAATGAAAAAAACATAACACCTGAACTTTTCCAACATGCGACTGTTGATGGACTTTATGAATTATCTATAGAATATGCTGATAAAGATCTACTAGGTGATGCTAAAAATATCTTAGAATTTGCTATTAAGGTTGACAAAAATTTTGCCCCGGCTTATGATTTTCTAGGAAGCATACATATTGAATTAGGAAATATTGAAGAAGGAATAAAATTTCTTAACAGGGCTGTTGAAATAGATCCTTGGCTCGTGCAATCATATTCAACATTAGGTGAAGTTTACTATAACCAAGGAGATTATGAAAAAGCTATAAGCTATTGGCTTAAAGAAATTGAATATTCTCCAAATGACATATTCACTTATTTCATGATTGCAGATGCATATACAAGAATGAAAAATTATGAAAAAGCTGCAAATATTCTAAATAAACTTTTAGAAATTGACAATAATAACATTATTGCGATGTATGAATTATCTCAAATTTACAGAGAAATGGGCAAAACTAAAGAGGCTGATATGGTTGAAAAAGAAATACTTAATGCAAAACCAATTGATCCAAATGGAATTGAAATATGGGCTAAAATAAAGATGAAATATAATAACTATGATGAAATTGTTGAAGTAATTGAACCAATGATTGATAATACAATTGATTCACTTCATCTAAAAGCATTATTAGTTGTTCCTTACATAAAATTGGGAAAAATAGAAGAGGCAAGAAAATATTATGAAGAACTCAAACAAAATGATTTTTGGTATTTGTTTGGTAAAAAGGAAATTTTTGATAAATATCTAACAAAAAAGGAGAAAGAACTTTGTGGTATTTTTTAAATTTTCTTTTAGGTATAATATTAGGTAGTTTTTTAAATGTAATTATTTATAGAAGCGTGGAGGGTATTAAAATTTATGATCCTCCACGCTCTTTTTGCCCTATGTGTAATCATCAATTAAAGTGGTATGATAATATTCCATTGTTAAGTTATCTTTTACTTAGAGGTAAATGCAGATATTGTGGTTCAAAAATTTCTTTTAGATATTTTTTTGTTGAATGTATTATTGGAATTCTTTTCCTAATTCATAGTATTCTTTTTAATTATACAGAAGCATTATTGCTAAATATTATTGTATTTGCTATAATTCCAGCTATATTCATTGATTTTTCAATAATGATGATACCTGATTTTTCTTGGATTTTAATATGGACAGTAAGTATTATAGACTTATTATTAAGACATGAATTATGGATTCTTAAAACTTTTTCTTTAATTACAATAATGATTATTTTTATGTTAATAAAAAAAATATATAAAGAGGGCCTTGGAGAAGGAGATATTTATTTGATTGCACCATTTTCATTCCTTTTAATCCCTCCTTTAAGTATATATTTATTGCTATTTTCATCAATTTCAGCTTTAATTTATGCACTTATTAAGAAGAATAAAATTATTCCATTTGGGCCTTTCATTTCAATTTCAGGATATTTTCTATATTTTTTTATGTTAAAATATTACTGAGGTGAATAATTTGAGATTTTTCATCTTATTAATTTCTTTTCTTATAATAACTTGTATATTCTATTTATACGAGTTATACCCTTTAAAGTATATTGATCTAATACCAAATAGTAGCTTTGATAAATTATTAATTTTGAGTATTATTAAAGTAGAAAGTAGTTTTAAAACTAATGCTATTTCAAATGTCGGTGCCTACGGATTAATGCAAGTTCTACCTTCAACTGCCGAATGGATCAACAATAAATTTAATACAAATTACAATTTAAAAGTCCCAAAAGATAATATCTTATTAGGAATAACATATTTGGAATATCTCTACAATATTACGAAAGATTTAAAAAAAACAATTAGTTATTACAATACTGGGCCTAATGCTTCAAATGAAATTGTAAAAACAGCTGGTTCAAATTATTACAACAAAATAATGAAAGCTTATTCTTTATATAAATTCCTATATAGGAGTGATAATTATGAGATTAGTAACAAGTAATGAAATTAAAATGTTAGACCAAAGAGCAATAAAAGATTTCGGAATAAATAGTTTAATTTTAATGGAACGAGCAGGCATTTCAACAATTGAAGTAATGTGGAATGAATTTAAAAACCTTGAAAAATATAGTTATGCTGTATTTTGTGGTCCTGGAAATAATGGCGGAGATGGTCTTGTTATAGCAAGAGAATTATTAAACTATACAGAAGCAGTTAAAGTAATATTAATTTCTGAAAAAATTACTTCAGAGGCTACAACAAATTTAAATATATTTAAAAGGCTTGGGGGAGAAGTAATTAAATTAAGGGATGATAATATACTAGAAGTTGTTGACATAATAAAAAATTCTGACATTATTATAGACGCCATTTTTGGTGTAGGACTTTCGAAAGATGTGAAAGGAATATATGCGGAAATTATTAATTTTATAAACCTATACTCAAACTATACCGTCTCTGTCGACATTCCTTCGGGTATTTCAGCTGATACAGGTAAAATCTTAGGCACTGCAATTAGAAGTGATCTAACAGTAACTTTTGAATTCCCAAAAATTGGCCATATTTTATTTCCAGGAAGGGAGTTTTCTGGAAAACTTAAAGTTGTCAAAATAGGTATTCCAAAAGTACTTCAAGATTTGAACCCATGTGACAAAATCTTACTTACTAAAGATTATTTTAATATACCAAAAAGATTTAAAGAAAGTAATAAAGGAACATATGGAAAAGTTGTTATTATTGGTGGTTCAAAAGATTATATTGGCGCACCTGTTCTTAGCTCAATAGCAGCTATTAGATCAGGCGCTGGAAAAGTTATACTTTTCTCTACAGAAAAATCAACTACTGTTGCTTTAAATCACGAACTTGGAATAATACCGATAACAATTAGTAAAGATTATTTTGACAAATCTCATATTAACTTAATTCTTCCATATATTGATGAAAAAACTTCGGTTGTAATAGGTCCTGGTATAGGTAGAAATCCTTTAACGGAGGAATTTACTGTAGAATTATTAAAAAATATAAATTCTCCTGCTGTTATTGATGCAGATGCAATATCTTTATTAAGAAACCACAAAAATATACTTTCTGAGAAAAAGAATATAATTATTACTCCACACCCTGGTGAATTATCAAACTTTTTAGAACTTGATATAGATTCTGTAAAATACAATTATAAGCTTGTCAAAGAAACTGCTGAAAAATATAACCTTTTGTTAGTTTTAAAAGATGTTACTACAATTATTTCTGATGGAGAAAAAATATTTTTCAATGTAACGGGAAACACCTCACTTTCAAAAGGAGGAAGTGGCGATATTCTTAGTGGGCTAATTGGAGGTTTTTTGGCGCAAAGTAGTAATGTTTTGGAAAGCAGCTTAGCAGCAGTTTATATTCTTGGGATTGCTTCTGAGCTTTATGAATACGAAGGTTACAACCTAATAACTGAAATTTTAAATAATATTCCAAAGGCCATAGCGGAGGTGAAAGAATGAATTATAACTTAATAAAATTTGTAAGGAAACTACTTAAAGATAGGCAATTTGAACTTGCTAAAAATATAATTGATATTATCGAAGCTGAATATCCTTTCTTAAAATTTGAATACAATCTATTTATTAAAAATTTTGAGGAAGCACTAGAAATTTTTAAAAATCTTTCTCATTCAGATTTACAATCACTTTATAATATTGAAAATCTTGAAAATCTAAATTTAGAAGAATTGTTAAACAAAATTTACTCATCAATTGATGATAATATTAACTATGATGAAATAAAAAGTGAAATCCCAGAAATATCACAGCTAATAATTTTTGAACTTGAAAAAGCTACAAAAGAAAAAAATAGATCAAATGAACAATATTTAAAAGATTTGCTTTCAAAGTTTGAAAAAAACAATTATTTTCTTAAAGAAGAAAGAACTAATTCTTCCAATTTTAGTATTATTTTTATGAGCCTTCTGGTTGTAACATTAATTTTTACAATCATTTCATTATTTAATCCTATATTTTTTTCTATCAAAAATTCAATAAATAATATAGAATCAAATATTACATCAAACTATTACAATATTAAAAATGAACTCTCAAAACTAAATAATATAGCAAATGAGATTTTCAAAAACACTTCTTCTTTAGTTGAAAGTAACCAAAAAATGTTAGAAAAAGATAACAGTTCAACCATTAATAATTACTTTGTAGAACTTAAAAATGAAATTGAAAAACTAAAAGCACAAATAAACTATATGTCCAGTAAAATATCGACTAGTTCTCCATTAAAAAATGAAAATAGCCAGACCACCTTATTCGAAAAATTTGATCCTAATTCAAATGAAACTTTAAGATTTATGTGGTTAATAGCATATCAATATTATAAACAAAAGAACTACATTATGGCTAAAAACATCTTAGAAACTATCATTGATAAAGCATTATCACATAATCTTAATTATTTATATTTTATTGATGATGTTTATTACTATAGAGCTTTAATTTACTATGAAATGGGAGATTTTGAAAATGCCTATCTTTTATTTAATGATTTTATTGAAAGATTCCCAAATAGTACTTATAAAAAACATGCAGAATATTTTATAAAGATCTTAGGAGGGTTGAAATGATTTATCCTGAGTACGAGTTAAAACCTCAATTTTTTAAAGAATTCCCCTTACAATGGGGAAAAATATTTGATAATAATAACCCACTTCATGTTGAACTTGGATTTGGCAATGGAGAATTTGCAGCATATTATACTCAAAAACATAAAAACATAAATTATATCGGATTTGAACTTTCAATTACTTCAATGGTAAAGGCTCAAAGAAAATTAAAAAGAAACAATGTAACAAATGCAAAATTAATATTATGTGATGCAAGATTTGGATTAAGAGAATTCTTTGATAGCAATTCAATAGAAAAAGTTATTATGAACTTTCCAGTTCCTTGGTATAAAAACTCACAGGCACACAGACGAATTATAATTCAAGATTTTTTTGAAACTTTAGCAGATGTTCTGATTGAAAATGGAGAATTTGAACTTCTAACTGACCAGGAATGGTATGCAATAGAGGCTTTTGAAAATGCTAAAAATTCAGGATATTTTGAAGTATTTGACATTGAAAAAAATCCTAAACGTGAATTTTTAACTCGTTATGAAAAAAAATGGATAAAATTCAATCGGGATATATTCAAACTTGTAGTTAAAAAAATAAAAGGCGTAAAGGTTAATAGATTAATCGGAGGTGTTAACGAAGTGCCACATGCATCTGGAAAAATAAGTGAAGAAAAAATAAAACTACTTAAAGGTAAAGTATTTAAAGAAAATAATAAAGTTTTTGTAATTAAAAATGTATATAAAGAATTAGATTCTAATTCTCATATATTTAAAGTAATTTCTTCAGATGGTGATTTTTCACAACATTATTTCTTAGTGCTCTATCAAAAAGACAATGAAAATTGGGTAATAAAACTAGATAGTGAATCAAATCCATATAGAACTCCTGCAGTTAAATGGTCTGTAAAAAAAATTATGGAGGTGCTTCAGTGAAATTCGGAATACTTGGTGCAGGAAGTTGGGGTTGTGCATTTGCAAATTTATTAGTTGAAAATGACCATGATGTGCTTGTTTGGGCTAGAAGAAAAGAAGTTGTAGATGAAATAAATAATTACTCTAAGAATTCTTATTTACCCAATGTCAAACTAAATTTCAAAGCAACAAATGATTTAAATGAAATCATCAAATTTTCAGAGTTTCTAGTTATAGCTATTCCAGTACAATTTATTAGAGACGTGATTAAAAACATTAAAATATGGAATATTAAAGGTATTTTAAATCTTTCAAAAGGGATTGAAATAAAAACTTTGAAAAGGGTTTCAGAAGTTATTGAAGAGTTCACGAATACTCCATATTCAATACTTTCGGGTCCATCTCACGCTGAAGAAGTAGCAAATAAAATACCAACGGCAGTTACGGTTTCAGGAAGTAATGCAAAACTTTTTCAGTCTTTAATTAGTAATGATTATTTTAGAGTTTATACCTCAGAAGATATAGTTGGAGTTGAAATAGCAGGCGCACTTAAAAATGTAATGGCTATTGCTGCTGGAATATTAGACGGTCTAGGTGGATGGGATAATTCCAAAGCTGCTCTAATGACAAGAGCACTTCATGAAATGATTAAATTTGGAAAAATATTTGGAGCGGATGAAAAAACGTTTTTTGGACTCCCAGGTGTTGGTGACTTAATGGTAACATGTAATAGTAGACACAGTAGAAATAGAATGTTTGGAGAATTAATAGCAAAAGGTCATACTTTAAACGAACTAATAAAAAATAACAAAATGATTGCAGAAGGAATTTACACAGTAAAAGCTGTTGTTGAAATTGCAAAGAAAAAAAACATTGAGATGCCAATTGCAAACGAAGTTTACGAAATATTATATAATAACAAAAATCCTAAATCTTCTATGGTTGAACTTATGAGGAGGCCTTTAAAAAAAGAATGGCTCATATAATAAATATACTAATTGGTTTTTTATTTTTATCAACTTTCTTTGGTCTAGAAAACTATCATATTTCAATTATTATATGCATCTTTATTTATATAATTATTAATCCAGGAAAATTTAATTTTCTAAAAGTTTTTTATAAACTAGTCATTAATATTCCAAAATCTTTATATGAAACATTTATACTTCCTATCTTAAAAAAGGAAGTTATTGAGTCGGAAAAGTACACTGATGATTTTCAAATGTTAATAAAAATTTTAACAATTACCCTTACTCCTAAAACAATTGTTTTTGATCATGATAACAACTTCTTATATATTCATAAACTTGATAGGTGAGAATGTGATTTATATAATACTTGCTTCTATTATTTTTTCAATTATTTCTGTTTTAAAAGAAAAAGATATTTATTATAAATTAGTACCTTTACTTACAATACAAACCAAAGTATCAATTCTTATTATATTATACTCCTACATTAAAGAACAGCCAATGTTAATAGATATTGGTATTTTTTATCTTTTACTTTCAATCGGTGGAACCTTTGTTATATCATCTTTCATTTCCAGGAGTGATTTATGATAATTATATACCTTGGTACTTTAATAATGCTTATTGGAAATTTTTTAGCTTTTTTTCAAAAAAACATTCTTAAAAAAATTCACTATATTGGTGCCGGTGATACTTCTGGTGCTATTTTAATAATGATTGGATTACTAACGAAAAATTATGAAATACCTAAAATTTTGACTACGATATTAATTTTAATAGTAGGTCTCCCTGCATCAAGTTATTTTATTTCCATTTCAATTATAAGAAAGGAAAAAAAGCTATGATAAGGTATATTTTTGGAATGACTGCAATTTTTGTAACAATCTCTATATTTTTCTCAAATAAAACTTTTAACTCTTTTTTATATAGAACAATTCTTAGTGTTTTAATGGTTGCAATTTATACATTATATCTTGCACCAGATGTAGCACTAGCCGAAGCAATGTTAGGTGCTCTTTTATCAACGTTTGTATATCTTTTAACATTTAAAATCCATTCGAAAATAAAAGTTGTGATCGTCGAAATACCAATACTCTGTGAAAATCACCAAAATATATCTGTTGGTTTGATCCCAGAAATACTTAATGACTTTGCAAAAAAATACAATCATAAAATTGAGTTCATTTATGAAGAATCTATTTCTAAAGTTGACAAATTACTCCTTTCTGGAGAAGTTGACATTGCAATTTCCTATGATGGTGATTTTAAAATTCTAGAAATACCTATTTACAAACACAAAGATAGAGAACTTACATACTTTGAAATAACAAAATCTTCAGACATAGATTACTCAAAAGTAAAAAAAATAAAAAACGCTTCTTTATATTTTAAATTCTCTGATAAAGATACAACACTTTTTGAAGAATTTTCTTCATTTTATAATTCCCAATACATAAATGAAAAACTAAAAAAATACAAATTAGGAGGGATTTGAATGACATACGTTCAAGAAGCTGTTAATAAGATTGTAGAACTTTGCAATATACCAAGCCCTACTGGTTACACCTATAAAGCTATAAAATACTTAATTGATGAATTTAAAAACCTTGGTTTTAAATACTACCTAACTAACAAAAACAACTTATTAGTTGACCTTGGACATGGTGATAGTAATGCAATCATGTTTACTGCTCATGTAGATACTTTAGGTGCAATGGTAAGATCTATAACAAATAAAGGGACGCTTAAAATTACAAGAATAGGTGGCTATCCTTTCAGTCACATTGAAAATGAAAATTGTACTATTTTCACAAGAGATGGTAAAGAATTTACTGGCACAATTTATAATATTCATCCATCAGTTCACGTATATGAGGATAGTGGAACAATAAAAAGAAGTGAAGAAAATATGGAAATCGTTTTAGATCAGAAAGTTCACTCAAAGGAAGACGTTATTGAACTTGGAATTATGCCAGGAGACTTTGTATCCTTTGATCCCAGAACTGTTGTAACAAAAACAGGATTTATTAAGAGTAGACATCTTGATGATAAAGCAAGTGCAGGTATATTAATAGCACTTGCAAAGTCAATACGCGATTTTGCAATTGAACCAAAGAGAAGAGTTTACATGCTTTTCACAAGTTATGAAGAAGTTGGCCATGGTGGAGCAGCAAATATTCCTGAAGATGTTACTGAGGTTATAGCTGTAGACATGGGAGCAGTTGGCAGCGATCTCGAATCAAATGTTTACTCTGCATCAATTTGTGCTAAAGATTCCAGTGGCCCATATGATTATGAAATTGTTGGAAAATTAATAAAAGCTGCAAAGTTTGCTGAAGTAAATTATACAGTTGATATTTATCCTTATTATAGTTCTGATGTTAGTGCTGCTTTAAGGGCTGGACACGATATAAAGCATGGACTTGTTGGACCTGGGATTTATGCTTCACATGGATATGAAAGAACTCATATTGAAGCTATTGAAGCTACACTAAAGCTTTTACAAAAGTATCTTGAAATTGACTAATTTAGTATATGGTATAATTGAATAGTAGAAAGTTAACTTATGGAGGTAGATAATTTGTCAGTAGAATATAATTTAACAAAAGCAGAAAGAAAATATCTTCTTATGGTTTTTTTAACTCTTAATTCAATGGGATGGACTAGATTAAAAAAAATTGCTGACTATGCTGGTGTAAAAATGCCCTCTGCAAAACAAGCACTAGATTCCCTGGCTGAAAAAGGACTGATTTATTATGAGAAAAGAGGAGCTATTACTCTAACTGATGAAGGAAAAAAAATTGCAATTATAGAAAATAAAAACATAAGAGCTGTTCAAAAGTTCTTAATTGAAATTTTAGGAATAAATCCAGAAAAAGCATGGGATTCATGCTTGAAAATTTATTTTGATATGGATGAGGAAGCCGCTTCAAAATTTTTACTATTTGCAAAATTTATGAATGAATGTCCACAAGAAAAACCACTTTTCATAAAACACTTTAAAGAATATTTAAACAAAGGAAAAATAACCGATAATTGTCCATTTCTTAATAAGGAGGGTGAATAAATTGGAAAAAGAATTAGATGTTTTATTAAAAATTGATAAAGAAGATGTTCATCTTTTAAGCTATATTTTAGAATCAGAAGACAATTTAGCAAATATTAGAAAATATGAAAATCAAATATTACGTATAATAACCACCTCTTCACTATTAGATGAAGTTATGAAAATTTTAAATAGTTTAAAAGAAAAGATCAAGTTTGAAATTATCGAAATAAAGGAAAATTCTGGAAGTGCAGGATAAATGGCTTTTAAAAAATATGTTATTTTTTTCCTGATTATTTTTTCCATAATAATTTTTCCAGAAACTAATAAAACTTTATATTTCAATTTTAATAATAAAATAATCGTTAAAAACCATGATGAAAGTTTCAACTTTTCGTTGAATTATTCATCTGTTGCAGCCATATACGGAGATTCAAGATGGGGAGATAAGATTCACTCCGAAATTGTATCTCAAATTCTAAAATTCAATCCACACGTTGTTATCCATTTAGGCGATATGGTAAACAAAGGTGATAATATAAATGACTGGGAAAAATTTTTTGAAATAACTTATGATTTAAGAAAGCATTCATATTTTCAAGTAGTAAAGGGAAATCATGAAAATCCAAGTAATTTTTTTGATAAAATTTTTGGAGTTATAAACTATTATTCAGATTTTTTTGGTTATAGGTTTATATTTTTAGATGCTGAATCGGGAATAAATGAATGTATAGAATTTATTAAAAATTATGCCAACGAAAAGTCTATAGTATTCCTTCATTATCCCATCTTTACGGTTGGCCCACATTATAAAGACTCCATTGTAAAAAAATTAAAAATTTTACACGAAATATTTTTAAACAAAAATGTTAAACTGGTATTTTCAGCTCATGAACATAATTATCAACACTTTATTGTTGACAATATTCATTATATAATTACTGGTGGGGGTGGAGCTGCCACTTACAATAAAGTGCTTAACAATGAAAATTTAACCTTTTTTTCAAAAGTTCACAACTTTATTATACTTGAATTTAATAACAAATTTATTACTGTAAAATCCTATATGTACAATGGTGAACTATTGGAGGAATTCAATGTCCAATACTGAATTATTAATTGAAGAAATTTCTAAAAGTGATATCTATAACCTATATTTATACAGGAAAAACATATTGTCTGAAACACCATTTTTAGTAACTACTATAGATGATTTAATGGATTTTAATTCATTTAAAAATTATATTCATTTTTACATTGAAAATGATTTACGAAATATATTTGTAGCAAAAAAAGATAATACTATAATTGGTGAAATTACAATTTTAATTCACGATAAAAAAAGAATGAGACATGTTGCAGAATTTGGTATTTCAGTTTTGAAAGAATATCGGGGTAATGGCATTGGAAAAAAATTAATACAAACAGCCGAAAAATGGGCTTTTGATAAAAATGTAAAAAGAATTCAAATAGAAGTTATGGAAAATAATATTGTTGCATTAAATCTTTATCTTTCGCTAGGATATAAAATAGAAGGTAGAAAGAAAATGGCAGTTCGTTTTGGTGATTCATTTGTTGATCTAATTATAATGGCGAAGTTGAGGGATTTTAAATGAAAAAACTTGTATCAATACTTCTTATAACATTTTTTTTATTATTTCCATATTTTTTATTTAAAATTGACTATTTCAACTCTCTTAAAGAACTCAATTTTTCAAAGCAAATTGTTGAAAATGAATTTAAAAGTTATAGTCAACTGGTTAAAGAATATATCTCAGTTAAAAAACCAGATGGATATGTCGTTGATAATAAAATTTATTTTGAAGGTTCTTTGTATGAGTACAATAATATTAAAGAAGGATTTAACATTCTTACTTTGAATAATAAAGAGGAGCTTTTTTATATAACTAAAAATAATTTATACAAAGTTCCTGGAATAAATTCAACTTTTCTATTCTATATCTCAACAAATGAAAAAATCATGAATGAAGGATATAAATTTAAAAATTTGCAAGATGTATTCCCGGACATTGAAAAAAATGTAACTTACTTTAATGGAAAAAAAGTGTTATTCAAAAAAATCAAATTATCAAACGACTGTTATTCTCTTGTTTACGTCTTATATCCAAAAAAATATTTAACATTGTACTTTATATTCATACCAACTTCAATACTCATATTTTACTTTTTCTTTTTTTACAACAGGGAAATGGAAAAAAATTTGAACAAAAATATAAAAAAATTCTCAAGATCTATAAAAATTCTCAAAAATATAATCAAAAATTGTGAACATAATGAAACCTTAAAAGAAGAAATAAAAGAATTAAAGAAAATACTCAAGGAGGAATAAAGTTGGAAATATACATTGATTCAACATTTTCAAAAAATGAACTAATTGAATTTGTTGTGCCAATCATAATAAGAGCAAACAACAATTTTTTTGTAGATTTTTATAACTATATCGCCCTATATAACCCTAATTTAAATCTTGTTAAAAATGAAAAATTATTAGATATACATATGAACGTGTATGAAATAAACACGGAGATTGATTTTGATAACTTGCAAGAATTAACTAAAGAAAATTCTGAAATATTTTTTACACGCAATTTTATTGCAAAAAAAGCATTAGAACTAAAAATTAACGAAAATAATAATTTTTTAAGATATGAAAATTCAATTTCTTCAATTGAATTAATAATTTCTTTAAACACAAATTTTCTAATAGATAATCCTGAAATTTTTTCCTATAAAAACTCTGAAAAAATATTTGACTTATTTATCTATATTAAATTGCTCTATTTATCGAAAAAATACAATTATCTCTTAGAATCAAAGGGATCAACAATGATATATAAAATAAACTATCAACCTGATTTCAATCTTTTCATGGATTTTTGGAATAATTTTGTTAAATTGAACTCAAAACTAACTCCTACTTTTTTAAACAGAATTTCAAACAAAACTTGTAAAAAAATTAAAAACATTTTCACGTTTCTTCCGCAAGATACTTTAAAAGAACTAGTATTAAAAGATGAATGGTTTATAAACAAATTATTCAATGAAATTACTACATTAAAAAGAATTATATCAGAGGAGGTGCAACAATGATTTCTACAAAGCAAGGTGATAATGGAAAAACAAAACTTGCAAATAACGAAACAGTATATAAAGATGATTTACATGTTGAAGCATATGGAACAGTTGATGAACTTAATTCATATTTAGGTTATGCAAAACATTTTTTAAACAAAAAAGAAAAAGAAATAATTGAAGATATTCAAAAAGATCTTTTTAGAGTTGCAACCGAACTTGCCAAAGGTGAAAAATTTATAAACCTAATTTCGAAAGAAGATGAAGAAAAAATAACAAAACTAGTAGAAGAATATGAAAAAAATGTAAATCTAAACTCTTTTGTAATACCTGGTGCAACTAAAGAAAGTAGTATTCTAGATATATGTAGAACCATTGCTAGACGTGCTGAAAGAAGAATCGTTTCACTTTCAAAAAGTGAAAATGTAAGAAAAGAATTGATTGCATACATTAACAGAATTTCTGATTTACTCTACATAATGGCAAGATACATTGAAAAAGATAATATTATGCCTTATTCCGCCCACAAGTAAAAAAGGAGAAAGTAAAAAATGATCAAAATTGACGGTAATAATCTAAGATTAGATGATATCCATAATGTTGCTCGCAATTTTGAAAAAGTAGATTTAGATGATTTTGCTAAAAATAAAATAACTGAATCAAGAAATACAATTGAAAAAATTTTATCGAGTGGAAAAACTGTTTACGGTATTAACACAGGCTTTGGTGCACTTGTAAATGTAAAAATCTCGGAAAAAGAATTATATGAACTACAAAAAAATATAGTATTATCGCATTCAGCTGGAATTGGTGATCCTTTAGATGAAGATATTGTTAGAGCTATGATGCTTCTTAGAGCTAACTCTCTTGCCAAAGGTTTTTCTGGAGTAAGAGTTGAAGTAATAGAAAAATTGCTTGAATTTTTAAATAAAAAAGTTTACCCATATGTTCCTGAAAAAGGTAGCGTTGGTGCCAGTGGCGATCTTGCCCCCTTATCCCATATTGCCATGGCACTTATTGGAGAAGGATATGTTATTTATAACGGAAAGAAAGAGCCAACGAAAAAGGTGCTTAGTGAATTAAATATTAACCCAATAAAGTTAAAAGAAAAGGAAGGATTAAGTCTTTTAAACGGCACTCAATACATTACTTCAATTCTTGCATTAACAATCAGAGATTCGATAAAACTTCTAGATATAGCCACATTAATAGCTGCAGCAAGTGTTGACGTTCTGCTTGGAACACCTGCTGCTTTCGATGAAAGATTACAAAAAGCAAGGAATCATGATGGGCAAATATACATTGCAAGTTTATTAAGAAATTACTTAAATGGAAGTCAAATAAGAGAATCTCATAAAAATTGTAACAAAGTTCAGGATGCTTATACTTTAAGAGCAATTCCACAAGTATATGGAGCAGTATATGATACGTTAATATACGCAAAAAAAGTTGCAGAAAACGAAATAAATGCTGCAACTGATAATCCTTTGGTTTTTGATAATGATGTTATTAGTGGTGGAAATTTCCATGGGGAGCCAGTTGCATTAGTATCAGACTTTCTTGCTATCGCTTTAACCGATCTTGGAAACATGATTGAACGAAGAATTGATAGATTAGTAAATCCATTAATAAACCAAAAATTACCACCATTTTTAGCTTCTGGAAAAGAAGGTTTAAATTCTGGGTACATGATTTGGCAATATACTGCAGCAGCAATATGCAATGAAAACAAAATCTTATCACATCCAGCATCTACTGATACAATACCAACATCTGCTTATCAAGAAGATCATGTAAGCATGGGGGCAACTTCTGCAAGAAAGCTTAGAAAAATATTCTTCAATATAATTGACTTAGTTACAATTGAAGCAATGCTTGTAAAAGTTGCACTTGAATTTAGAAAACCATTAAAATCTTCTAAAAGTATTGAAGAATTTTTCCGAAAATTTGACTTTATTAAAATAAACGGAGATAGATATTTTGGAGATGATTTTGAAAATGTAAAAAATATTATTATTAAGGAGGTGCTGCAATGAAATTACAGGCAAAATTAATTCTTGCACTTGTTCTTGTTTCAATTCTTGCAACTGTAACAAGCGTAACAACATCATCTTACCTCTCTTTTAAAAATGTCTCACAAGGTGCTCAAAAAATTAATCACCTTGTTTTAACTTCCATCTCAAAGGACATCCAAGCTGGCCTTAAAACTATCATTGATCCCCTATATAAATACGCTACTGGTGGCTCTCTTGCTCCTTATTTAATGAATTCAACAACAGATCTTGGAAAAAAGCAAATTTCTTGGGGGGTAAGGAACGCTAAGAACTCTCTTAAAAAGGAAGGCTATCTAGGGACATACCTAATATTAAGTGACGGTACAACCTTTGATGATACAGGAGAAATCACACCTGATATTAGTGATAAATTTAGCGAAGTTATTGATTCCGTTCTTTCAGGTGAAAAAGAATATGATATCTTTATTCCTTTCGAATTTGATTCTACTTATACCATCGCCGTTATTGCTCCTGTTAAAGATTTCAGTGGAAACGTCCAAGCTGCTTTAATTGGCTTTTATCCTCAAGCTTTCCTTCAAGAGCTGTTAAATAATATCCATCAAGAAGATGATTCTGGTTCTTTAGCTATTTTATATGACACTCTCGTTGTTGCTCATTCTAATGAAAATTTAGTAAACAAATTGGATATTTCAAAAGATGAAAGTTTAAAAGACCTTTACAACGCACTTTCTAAAGATACTGGTAGTGTT
>NZ_JAIHAP010000093.1:0-6307 GCF_020054775.1 Thermosipho sp. (in: thermotogales)
TGTGAGACTCCTTTTAGTTTTTTTAGTTGCCTAAACCAAAAATTACTAATTTTTCGGGAGTCTCTCTTTTTTATTTTCAACTAAAAATGAATTTACACCATTTAGATTCACGAAGTAATTATGAAGAAACACCTAAAGAAATCTTAGAAGATGAAAATAAATTAATGTTGTTAAATGCAAGTAGAATTTTTAAAAACATTAAGAAAAGACGAAATGCAAATAAAATTTTAGATAAACTATTAATTAAAGGGACGACATGGGAGGAAATTAAATATGAAAAAAGTAACATAGAAAAGCTTAATTATTTTTCTACAGGTGATCTTTTTTTACATTTTGATTTTAACGGTAAGCATTGGTATGAGTTCAAGAATGAATTAGATTTGATAAATGAAAAACTTCTTGATGATTTTGTTGAAGAATTGCCAAATTCAAAAGGATTTATATTAAAAAAGTATTTGTATAAGACATTAAGCTCACCAGAAAAAGATTTGCAATTTCCTCGATTCTCAGCTGCCGAGCGTTACAAAAATAAAATATTTACCAAGAAAGAAGATATTTCAGATCTTATCTACGCTATAGATTATTCTAAAACCGCACTAATAAGAATTCCTAATACTAGTATAAAAATAATTGTCCTTCCTAAAGGAACAAATTTAACAGCTGAAGATTATGATAAATTTCTAGGGAAAGAAATATCCCTTAAGGATGAACCGGAGTCCGAAGAAATAATAAAAAACACAAATGATCTTGATGTTAATTCTAATATTGATAGGTTGTTTAACAATATTACAGAGGATATAAATGAAAATATTACACAATTTGATTTAATCATTAGTAAAGGAGGCGGACAAAATAGCCCAGACAGTGACCTTATTGAATTATCAGGAATTGAAAAAAGTTTTATCAACTATATCAGCACAAGAATCAGAAAAATATCTGTAGAGTTATTTGAGGAACGTGCAAGAATCATTAAATCAGAAAAGCTGGAAGCGTTTAATATTTATCGTTCCTTCCTAAATATACTAGGTGACAAGACTAAAGAAAAGAAAAAGTACCAGAATCATCTATATACTGTCTTACCACAAATATATTCCGGTACATATTATCGCGACCCCATTTTATTGCCAATTTTTATTGAAAAAGCAGAAGAACGAATTAGAAATGATGAAGCTTATTATAACTCATTTAAATATGATTTCTATTTTTTAACTAAAATCCAAAATACACCAATAGAAGGAGAAAACCTTATGAAAATTTTAGAGTCCCCCAGTTATAAACTCGGTTTATCGTTGGGAAAAATAGCTGCCCCTCTCAAATTCGAAATAAAATCTTTTGAGAAGAATTATGTCGGTAATTTAACAAGGAGGATAGCTTCTTTAGACGATCTGATTAAGTTTAAAGTCGATATCGAACAAAAACTGATAATGCATGACAAAACTTATCCCGATATTAAAGAAGCATCCTTAACATTATCAGAAGAAGTTAAATCCTTTAAGGGAAGATTTGATAAGAATGAATGTGCCTTTGGCTTCTTTGAAAGTTATTTTGCTAACTCAAAGAAAAAGGAAGAAGATAATCAAGAAGAAAATAAAAATGAAAATTAAATATTTAAATGAGGTGAAAAATGGGAAATAATAACAACTCAACCGTACAGACAAAATCTGAAATTCTCTTTCTTTTCGAAAGCATTTATACTATTCCTAACGGAGACCCTTTTACAGGCGAGCAGAGGTACGATGAAGAAACAAAAAAAATTCTTGTAAGTGATGTAAGAATAAAAAGATATATAAGAGATTATTTATTTGAACAAAAAAGTGAAGATGGAGCACCCCTTTTTGAAATTTATGTCTGGAATGATATTTCAGAAGCGACTGGGAAACAGTCGGGATCTGCTGCACGAATGAAATCTTTAAAAAAGAAATATGAGAAAGATGAAAGTGTTAAAACAGAAAATAAAATTGATGCAACAAAATTATTACAAAAATGTATCGATGTTAGACTATTTGGTGGTATATCTACAGAAGAAAAAGATGCCGTTAATCTAACTGGACCAGTACAATTTGCTTTGCTTAATCCTTCTTTAAATGAAGTTGAATTGAGAATACATCAGAATACATCTGTATTTGTATCGAGTGTGGAAAAATCAAGGGGTGCTATAGGAACTACAACAGTTGTTCCCTATGCAATAAACCAAATACATGGTTGGATAAACCCTTATTCCGCCAAATATACTAATCTAAGTGATAATGATGTATCTATTATGTTAAAAGCATTATGGGAAAGTGTGAACAATGTAAACACAAGAACAAAATCGAATCAAAACTCATTATTATTATTGCAAATAATCTATTCGGAACCGAATAAGAAACTATATGGCTTGGATAGATTAATAAAAATTAACACCAAAATTAACGACGAAGTAGAAAAGAAAGGTGAGCAGTTGCGTTCGCTTGATGATTTTGAATTTGATTTTTCTGGACTATTAACAATTGCGAATGATGAAAAAGTTAAAGAAGTACTTTATTACACCGAATCAAAAAAGATAATGGATTATTTTGAGTCAGAATCGAAAAAAGTAAAATCAAAATTCAAGGAATTAAAATTATCTGAGATAAAATTCGATGGTGAGGTTAAAAAATGAAAGCATTCCAGTTGAAAATAGAAGGCAACTGGGCTCACTTCAAGAAACCAGAAACAAATAACAATCCCCTAACTCACGATTTTATTACCAAAACAGCTTTTATTGGACTCATCGGCGCAGTCTTGGGGAAAGACAGGAACGAAATGAGTGAATTATTTCCTATACTAAGCGATGATATTCTTTATGGAGTTCAGTTATTAAATCCGGTTAAAAAAGAATCGTGGGGATTTACTTTACGAAAGGCAGTTAATTTGTTTGAGAAAGCGCCAAAGAATATGGAATTCTTAAAGCGGCCAAGCTATTTGGTATCGATTGCTTTAGGGGATGATCGTTCCGAAGATGAATTCAATTCATTTTTAACTGCTATTAAGAACAATGAAGCCAAATTTACCCCAATACTTGGATTACATAATTGCCCAGCTAATCTGAGTTATGAGTCTGAAGGAGAATTCTCCGATTTACGAAATGGAAGATTTACTGCTAAATGTTTTATATCTCGAAATCATAGGATTGTGAATATATCAATCACAAAACATTTTAGAGTAGGTTTGGATAAAATACCAACATACCAGAATAATGATTTTTGGAATTTGCCAGAAAGATATAAGGAAGTTATATATCCGGCATCTGACCATGAAATTGTTGCGGAAGGAGAATATTATTTATATAGAAGTAAAGATAAAGAAGAGGAATATTGGTGGCTAACATAGACGAATATTTGTCACATAATAACCCAAACAAGAGATTAATAGACCACATAAATGGAGTTGTAGGGGGTGTAAAAAGAAGAACTGATTCAAAGATAGCGGAGCTATCCGCTATCTTTCATGATGTCGGTAAGATGAATCCGTACTTTCAAGAAAAACTAAAAACAGGTAAAACAAAAGGGTATTCTAAACATTCATATTTATCTGGTTACATTTTTTTATGTTATTTAAAAGAAAATTATAAACATGTTATAGATTATTTAAATGGGGATGAAAATTTAATAAGCGCTGTATTGGCATTAATTACACATCACCATCTAAACCTTCCTGATTTCCCCAAAATCTTGGATGACTCTGAAAAAGATAAACTTAGATCTTTTTTAACAGAGGCATTGCATCTTCCGGTCTCTGAGTATTTGGCTAAGTATTTTCCTAAGGCTACATTTGATATTAATATTCCATATAAAGATAATTTATTGAGTGATATACCGACCCAAATATGCCTAAGAACACAGAAATTGGAAAAAGACCCGCTAAATTTTTTTCTTACGACTCAATTTTCATTTGCTTCATTAATCGCAGCTGATAAGGAAGATGCAAGTAATTATATATCTACTTCTGATTTAAGGGATTTTTGTAAGGTATTTAATAGTTATCTTGAAAACTATATTAGCAATTTTAGGAATGATACTGAAATTAACAAGATTAGAACAGAGATCCGTGAAGAAGCAAAATCAAACATTAAAAGTTTACTGGATAAGAGTTATAGAATATTTTCTCTTACAGCACCGACAGGTTCAGGAAAAACGGTGATACTTCTGAGTTTAGCCGGTGAGATTTTGAAAAGAAAAGGCGATTATCGAATTATATACGGGTTACCTTTTCTTTCCATAACAGAACAAGTGGAATCTATTTGTAACGAAATATTTAAAGAGAATAATAAAAATATAGTTAGGATTGATTCTAAATCTGAGAACAAATTATTTGAGATATACCAAAAAGAATTAGATGGTAATTCTCAAGCGAATAAAAAAATAATCAATGCTCAATTTGCGGATGATATATTTGATCACCCTTTCATAATAACTACGTTTGTAAAAATATTTGAAACGTTGTTAAGTAATAAAAACTCAACTTTACTTAAGCTTCCAAATTTTTCAAGAGCAATTTTTTTGATAGATGAGATTCAGGCGTTGCCGCCTAGGCTTTATGGTTTCTTTGTAGCATTGCTAGACATATTCTGTAAAAAATATGATTCTTATGCAATTATTTCTACTGCTACAATGCCTTGTTTTCAATTACCATCAAATAATAAACATGATTTAACACAATTCTTCGGAAGTTATACTGTGCCTCCGGAATTAGTGTCATTAAATTACTTTAGTCGCAAAGTCTTTAATCGCTACAAAATGAAAATAATCAGTGAAAAGATAGAGGTTGATAGACTTGCTTCTCTAATAGTAGAAAATGATTCCTCTGCATTGGTAATACTAAATACTATTGAAGATACTAAATCACTGTTTTCTAAGCTATGTGAACTTAAATCAAAATTTAAATTAATTTTGTTAAATACTCATTTTACTCCATTAGACAGGAAGAAAAAAATTCGGGTAGCAAAATGGTACTTAAAAAAGAAAGCGAAGGTAGTCTTAATATCTACTCAACTTATTGAGGCTGGGGTTGATATAGATTTTCCACTAGTATACAGAGATTTCGCTCCAATTCCAAATCTTATTCAATCCGCTGGAAGAGGAAACAGAAACGGTTTGATAAAAGAGGGTGCGCGAATTGTTATTTTCCGTTTAGCAAAAGATGATTGTGAAAGAGCATCTTTGATATATAAAGGCATGGATCGAGATATCTTGTCTTTTTCTAAAATCCTTTTTCAATTGAGTGAAATAGATGAAAGTAGTTTATTAAAAGTCCAAAAAAAATATTTTCAGTTTACACAACAAAATTTAATTTTTGGACAACATAATGGTATAGATATGATTGGTGAAATAAAAAATATGGCTTTTGAAAAAGTTGGTCAATTTAAACTAATTAATGAAAAAGAATACGGAGAGGAGATACGGTATTATATACCTCGTAACAATAATGACAACGAGTTTGAAAAACTAGAGCGATTATATGAAGAATTGCAAAATATTATATACAGCGATTTCGA
The DNA here is from genome assembly GCF_020054775.1 of Thermosipho sp. (in: thermotogales). Lineage (NCBI taxonomy): Bacteria > Thermotogati > Thermotogota > Thermotogae > Thermotogales > Fervidobacteriaceae > Thermosipho > Thermosipho sp. (in: thermotogales). The sequence goes on from NZ_JAIHAP010000093.1 coordinate 5,516, forward strand.
TAAGAAGAAGGTGAAATGGATTGAAATTGAAAATCAGTTGAAGAAAATGTCAGATAGAATTGTACAAGTGAGAATAAAATCAACAGATGCTAAACCTGTCGCTGATAAAGACCCTTGTTTTCAAATTTATAAGTTGTCAACAGGATATAGTTCCACCAGAGGAATAGAGTTGTCTAACATTAATCAGATACTATAATATTATTGACATTTTTAGCCCGTTTCTAATATTGGTTGATGAACTACGTATGAAAAGACTAACTGAGTGTGGATATTAACATACAGAAATTCTGTATAGTTTTTTCTAAAGTAATTTGTAATCTTGTAATTTGCAATCTTGCAATAGCAAAATCATGACCGGCACACAAATAGCATATTATCTTATTTGTCAACGTAAACTCTGGTTGTTTCAAAGGAATATCGAAATGGAGCACGACAGCGATACGGTCTCGATGGGTAAATTAATTTCAGATACAACATACAAGCGCGAATCTCACGAAATCCATATTACAGACGATGAAGACGATATAGTGCTCGATTTTTACGACTCGAAAACCAAAACTATACACGAAGTAAAAAAATCAGACAAAATGGAAGAAACTGTAAGAGGAGAGATTAATTATCCGAAATTAAAACAAAAGGCGGAAGTAACGCTGACGGAAAGCGACAGAAAAAAACTAAAAGAAATACGAGAAGAAGTCAAAAAAATAGCAGAACTGAACGTTCCGCCGGAAGTAATCAACAAACCTTTTTGCAAACAATGCGCTTATTATGAGTTGTGTTATGTATGAGGGG